>NZ_QUOK01000002.1:0-300000 GCF_003390325.1 Rhodohalobacter sp. SW132
TTTTGACATTCACTAAAAACTAAACACTCAAAACTCACAACTGGAGAATTTTGACTCAGAATTTTGTTGAACAGACACGTTAACACTTTTTAAACGGGTTTCATTACGTCTGATGCACAGATTCCGTATATTGTGAAATCGCTTCCAAATGAATTTATTAGGGAATAATTACTATGTCTGACGCAGTTACCAAAGACAAACCGACCACGAAAGCCGAAACAAACGGACAAGCTCCGCAGCAGAAATATCAGCCCACCCACAGTGTGCGTTTTGTGACGGCTGCCAGCCTTTTTGATGGGCACGATGCCAGCATCAACATCATGAGGAGGATTTTGCAGGCGACCGGGGCAGAGGTGATTCACCTTGGGCACAACCGTTCGGTAAATGAGATCGTGCGCTGCGCCATCCAGGAGGATGCCCAGGGGATTGCGATCAGCTCCTACCAGGGCGGACACGTGGAGTACTTTAAGTATATGGTAGATCTGCTGAAGGAATACGGAGGCGAGCATATTAAGATTTTTGGCGGCGGCGGCGGTGTGATTGTTCCGCGTGAGATTGAGGAGCTACATGACTATGGGGTAAAACGCATCTTTTCCGTGGAAGATGGCAGCAAGATGGGCCTCCAGGGGATGATCAACTTTATGATGGAGGAGTGTGATTTTGATACCAACACGATCCGCAAAGCCGATCCTTCGAAGATATCAGTGAAAAACCACGTCGAGATCGCCCGGTCGATATCGGCACTGGAAAATGGCAATAAGGATGTTCTGACGTTTGATGATGAGATCCTGAAGTCGGGCGGTAAAACGGTGCTTGATGGCACAAAAATGAGCTCCATTCCGCTGATCGGGATCACCGGCACAGGCGGAGCGGGTAAGAGCTCACTGACCGATGAACTGATCCGCCGATTTCTCACCGAGTTTGAAGATCTGACGATCGGTGTGATCTCCATCGATCCGTCGAAAGTGCGGACCGGCGGTGCGCTGCTGGGTGACCGCATCCGGATGAACAGTATCGATACCGAGCGGGTATTTATGCGAAGCATGGCCACCCGGGCATCCAACAAGTCGATCAGCGAAGCGATTAAAGGCGCGATCGCTGTTTATAAAGCGGCAGGGTTTGATTTGATTCTTGTGGAGACGAGCGGGATCGGTCAGAGCGGCAGCGAAATCACCGAAATCACCGACATTCCGATTTACGTGATGACCCACGAATACGGTGCGGCCACCCAGCTGGAGAAGATCAACATGCTGGACCTTGCCGAGATTGTTGTGCTGAATAAATTTGAGAAAAAAGGATCGCTCGACGCCCTTCGGGATATCCGTAAACAGATGCAGCGCAACCGGGGCGACTGGCATATCGATCCGAAAAAGATGCCGGCATACCCAACCATCGCGGCGCAGTTTAACGATGAGGGCGTTCACCGCTTATTCAAAGCGCTGGTGGACAAAATTAACGATCACTACTCGATAGGCTGGGAGACAAAACTGTATCAAAACGCTAAACCGGCCGAAGATCTGCATACACAGGCGATCATTCCGGGCAGGCGTCAGCGTTATCTGTCCGAAATTTCTGAAACAATTGAGGGCTACCACGAGTGGGCGGAACAGCAGGTGGAGGTCGCCTCGAAGCTCGACCAGGTGGAAGGGACACTGCAACAGCTCGAAAACTGGAACCCGGAAGAGAAGCCGGTCATTGGCGAGAAGCTATCCGAGATGAAGGAGCATTGGATTGAGCGTTTGGATCCGCTGCCGAAAGGAATTCTGGATGGCTGGGATGAGCTGTATGAACGGTACCAGCAGGATCAGTTTGAGGTGAAAATCCGTGACAGAGTGTTCAAAAACGATTTATACCGCGAATCGCTCAGCGGCACAAAAGTACCGCGCATTTCGCTACCCAAAACCAAAAACAGCGGCGACAAACTGCGGTTTGCACTGAAAGAGAATCTGCCCGGCTACTTTCCCTTCACGGCAGGCGTATTTCCGTTTAAACGCGAAGGGGAGGATCCCACCCGGATGTTTGCGGGAGAGGGCACGCCCGAACGGACCAATAAACGGTTTCACTACGTAAGTGAAGGACTTCCCGCCGCGCGCCTTTCCACAGCGTTTGATTCGGTGACGCTCTACGGTGAGGATCCCGATATACGTCCGGATATCTACGGAAAAATCGGGAACTCGGGTGTGAGCATCTGTACGCTCGACGACATGAAAAAACTCTACTCCGGATTTGAACTTACCTCGCCGACAACTTCTGTCTCGATGACGATCAACGGTCCCGCACCGATGATCCTGGCGATGTTTATGAACACGGCGATCGACCAGGAGGTGGAGCGCTACCTGAAGGAGAACGGTAAATGGGATGAGGCGAAGAAGAAAATCAAGGACATTTTTGACAAGAAAAGCCTGCCGCAGCCGGAGTATGGCCTCGATCTGCCCGCCACGAACAACGGCTTTGGCCTGAGCACGCTGGGAATCAGCGGCGACCAGCTGGTGGACAAGGAGACGTACGAAAAGATTAAATCGGATGCCATTAAAGTGGTCCGCGGAACGGTTCAGGCCGATATACTGAAAGAGGATCAGGCGCAAAACACATGCATCTTTTCCACCGAATTTGCCCTGAAGATGATGGGTGACGTTCAGAGCTACTTCACGGAACACGGTGTTCGGAACTACTACTCCGTGTCGATTTCCGGCTACCACATTGCTGAGGCGGGAGCCAATCCTGTTACGCAGGCGGCTTTCACGCTGGCCAACGGCTTTACCTACGTGGAGTACTACCTCTCGCGCGGACTCGATATCGACGATTTTGCCCACAACCTCTCTTTCTTTTTCAGTAACGGCCTCGATCCCGAATACGCGGTGATCGGCCGTGTGGCGCGACGCATCTGGGCGATTGCTATGAAGCACAAATATAGCGCCAATGAGCGGTCACAGAAGCTGAAATACCATATCCAGACCAGCGGACGATCGCTGCACGCGCAGGAGATCCAGTTCAACGACATTCGTACCACTCTGCAGGCGCTGATGGCTGTCTACGACAACTGCAACTCACTGCATACCAACGCCTACGATGAGGCGATTACCACACCTACGGAAGAGTCGGTCCGCCGTGCACTGGCGATCCAGATGATCATCAACAAAGAAATGGGATTGACCAAAAACGAGAATCCTCTGCAAGGCTCGTTCATCATCGAAGATCTGACTGACCTTGTGGAAGAAGCGATCCTGGCCGAGTTCGACCGCATTACAGATCGCGGAGGCGTTCTGGGCGCGATGGAGAGCATGTACCAGCGCGGAAAGATCCAGGAGGAGAGCCTGTACTACGAATCCAAAAAACACAGCGGTGAACTCCCGATCATCGGCGTAAACACCTTCCTGAACGACAAGAAATCAGAAGAGGACGATAAAGAGATCGAGCTGATCCGCTCCACCGAAGAAGAGAAAAAGCAGCAGATCGACAACCTGGAGCGATTCCAGAAAATCAACACCGACAAATCTGACGAAGCCCTCAAACGCCTCAAAAAAACAGCCCGCGAAGACGGCAACCTCTTCGAAGAGCTGATGGAGACGGTAAAAGTGGCCTCGCTGGGTCAGATTTCCCGTGCGTTGTATGAGGTAGGTGGTCAGTACCGACGGAATATGTAAAGTGAGTCTCCCCACCGAGGTATCGGCACCAGGTGTGGCTCGAGGGGAGTGCCGAAGCGGCAGCGTAGGCGAGGGGTGTTCATTGGTGTATCGGTTATTTGTTTTTGGGAATGAGCCGACATGGTATTTCTCAAGAACAAAACTCTGGCAAACTTCGAATCGAAAATAGAGATGACATCCCTTGATCTGGCATGAAACCCTCAGAAATACCATGTCTCTTCCTATTTCGATCCCAAATCTCCCCAGCAAAGCATCGGCATTTAGTGTGGCTCGAGGGGTGTTCATGGGGGGGGTACCAATAGATCCGTAATGCCTTTCTAAGACATTGCGGATCTGATGTAAAGACATGCCAAGATCTCGCTCCTCAAACAAATTGCCCTCACACCTTATCCGATCCGGTTTGCAACTCCTGTAAACTTTTATCTGCGACAAGACAAAAACGAGTCGGAATATTACAGGATAACACTTTTCCCACTGTTTGCGGTAGTGGGGGAGAAAAAGTATTATTAGCGCGAAGCAGATTTTAGTAGACTGCGGGGAAATATATGTTAGGCTGCCGAAGCGACAAAGAAAACTTAAATCAGATGATAGGAACAATCCACGTAGTATTCGCGATAGCAGCATTGCTCATAGGAGCGGTAGTAGCCTTTCGACCGAAAGGCGGCCGTAGGCATCGGATACTTGGCTATTTTTACGTCATCTTTCTACTTTCAGTGAACGTCAGTGCGCTTTCGGTCTACGAAGAGGCGGTCGGCATGGGGCCATTCCATATTCTTGCAGTAATTAGTCTCGTCACGCTTATCAGCGGATTCATTCCGGCCTTCCTGCGTCGCCCAGTATCTTCGTGGCTTGATCTTCATGCCTATTTTATTAGCTGGTCATATGTAGGATTGGTGGCAGCAGGTATAGCACAGATCGTGACAATGAGTTCTAGCCTGCCAGCACAGTTTACAGTGGGACTGCCATCCATTTTGGTTGTATTAATTGGAGGCGTACTCATCCACACACGGGTTCCAAAAATTCTTGCAGGTCTTGGCTCGGGCAGGCGTCAGCCTAACAAAGTGCATTAACTGGGGACGCGGACGAGGCTTCGGTTTCCGAGGTTGATTGTTTTAAATTTTTAATCGTTTATTTACTCATAATCTCCGCGCCCGTTATGCGTTGGGACGTTATGTAGCAAAACTTTAAAAGCCAGTGTGGATTCAATCAAGCAACAAACTCCAAAACTCAGATCAAGAGTATGTGAACTTTTTATACAATCATGAAAAGTTTTATATAATGGATAACCATCTTTGTGCCGCCTGGTGTTGGTTGCAAAAAATTAAGAAGACCAAAGGTATAAACCTTTTTCATGTTGACAGGCATTATGATTGTTTATTATTCTCTAAATTTATGAATTCATAGGTTGTAGAAAAGGGTATAAACTTGCAATCTCTTAGCTTCCAAGATTATCGTAATCTAACAACGCAAAATGGTAACCCAAGTAAGCTTTTTCGCTTTGATAATTATATTGGAAACCTATTAATACCATTCCCACAGATTTATCATTTAGCCTATTTTGCAACACATAAAGATGATAGTGACTGTATCAATATCAAAATTTATGAGCCATCAATAATTGAAATGAATACAAATATTCATCATTGGATAAAGTCACCTCATTGGATTTTAAATATTGATATAGATTACTTTTTTACGGAGGATTCAAATGGAAATATATACCAATTTGTTTCCGATGCTTATATACAAGAATTTTTAAAAAATATTGACTCATGTCTTGATCATATTGATGTAGTTACAATAGCGATGAGTCCAAATTTTTGTGGAGGATGGGAGAATAGTTATAGGATTCTGAAACTCATCACAAAATATTTCAATCTGGATTTTCGTCTAAAATCACTAGAGTAAATAGTTATAATTAATGACTAAAAATCCGTTAAAAGTAATTTATACTATCATTTCCATCCCTTTAGGGCTAATAGGACTAATTAGTTTGTCGCAGAATATCTTTCTGTGGAAACAATTTTTTGTAGATTTTGCAGCCATTTATGATGCAATTGTTTATCCAGTATTTAGACTAATACCAATTGATCTTCATGATCGCTTAAAGGACTACTTCTTTGTTGGCATACTTTGCGGTTTTTCTTTTATAATGGCTTTAGATTATGGAAATAAAAATGAATTATTTAAATCACATGGCAACATTAAGGCTGTCAAAGCCTTCTATTTTTTCTTATATCTATTCTTTTGGCCATTAGGTCTTACTATTAGTATTGCACAGTCAATTGGTTTTGCACAAAATCATGCAGAGCGGAAAATAAAGATTATGTTTTTTTATTGGTTGTTATCAATTTTGCTAATCTTCATTGTTATAGTTGTAATTAATTATCAACTGTAGTGATTATTCTTCAACAATATTTTCCCAAAATAATAAGTAAAAAACATTAACAATCTAATAAACCAGCTACATAACAAGTTAAGGCATGGAACGAAGCCTGCCGAGTTCCATGCCTTAACTTGTTATAATGCTTTCTCCAACCTTCTGTATTTAAGCACAAATTTTGGTATATTTAGAGTATGAATTCAGCTACTAATAAGAAGAATATCGACACCATTTCCCGCGAAGCTATGAAGTCACAAAGAGCTTCATTTCGTATTGAAGGGATGAATATATCAAAGAAGAGAGCTGATCAAATTCGACGAGAAGTGGTCCGGGAGTTTCAAAACGGTTCTACTTCTTCAAACTCCTGAATAGCCTGGTCATCGGTTCATAGTTTTTATCTGCTGCTGCCTGAACCGCTGCAATATATTCCGGCATACTTTTCTCGGAAATCATTTCAAAATTGAATCGCTCAAATCCCCTCTTTAAAGCTATAAGATCTCCAAAAAGTCTCGCTGTACGTCCATTCCCATCTCGAAACGGGTGAATGAAAAGTAGTTCAGCATGAAGTGGCGCAGCGAGTTCAATTAGTTCTTCATAATTTTCAAATGAATCTGGTAGTGGCTTCAGGAACTCTTTTTCAAATTCCTCGACGGCAGCAGGTAGAAATCTGGCAGCGGGGAACATGAATCCACCTTTGGACAAATTAACTTGTCGCAACTCTCCTGCAAATTTATATAAATGACTGAATGCTGTTTTGTGAATAGATGAAATAAACTTCCAGTTAAATTGGTTTATATGATCCAGTTCCGATTCGAACTTGATTTCAGCTCTAAGAAATCCCCGGTATTCTTCTTCGGCGATTTTCCCGGGATCTTCTAATCCGAGCTTATTCGGCAGTATTTCATCTTCAGATTCAGGTGTGTGGTATTTCATAGTTCAATTATACTATGGTATCGGGTGAATCGCATTATAACAAGGTATTTCAAGCGGATTTTGCGGCCCATCGACTTAATTAAACCATTGCCCTTGTAGTAGTTCATATATTTTACCACTTTATTTATTTAAACGGTAAAACCGCTTAGCCTCCAAACCGTTATGTTTACAAAAATATCTGGTATCCAGGATGAAGCTAAAAAATAATAAACTCCTTATTAGCCTTTTAATTACGGCTGTTTTTATTACTCTGTTCGCAATTCCCTGGAAAACGGGGAAAGATGAAGTCTACTATCTATGCGGTAATTTCTCGGCTGGTGAAATGAAATCAAATGTAATCAGGCAACTGGAAACAGCTAACCTGTCCAGATATACACACAAAATTGATGTAAACGGATCAGTTATTGTGTTCAGTAGTCGGCTCTTTTTTGTTACGAATCAATGTTTTATCAAATTAGATTCAAGTGAAAAAGTTGTGCTTGCGAGCTATAAGTAAACCTAACAATCGGTTACGGCGAACTCGAACACGGCTTGGACCTTTAATTATTAATTACTCGGCTCGCCGCTTAATCGCCAGGCCGTTATACGGCTTAAAATAAACTTCAGTAAAGAGATTGGAGTGTAACATGAAACAATATATTGACGGATTTGTACTCCCGGTTCCACGAATTCACCTGAACGAATACAAGGGTGTGGCTGAAAAAGTAGCTGAAATTTGGAAAGAATATGGTGCAATTGCTTATTTCGAGTATGTCGGAGAAGATTTAGAATTGGAAGGAACACGTTCTTTCATTGAAGTAATGGATTTGAAAGAAGATGAAGCAATTGTATTTGGATGGGTTTTGTTTCCTTCGAAAGAGACTCGTGATTTAGCAAACGAACAAGTTCCCAACGACCCAAGGATGGCAGAATTAGTCGCACCGTTGACCGACCCTAAAAGATTAATTTTTGATGCCGAACGAATGGTGTATGGAGGCTACCGGTCGTTCGTTTAATCATCCAAATCATCCAGTCAGAGCGCGTATAACATCTTTAAAATGGACCTTGTCAAGGATATTATAGTTTTCCCGCATAAATTTACAAATAGGTCTTAATGATTAAGTTCAATAAAATGAAAAGAATATTATCATATGTTTAGGCTCTCACAGTATCTTTCTATTTTGGATTCTCATTTAGCGAAATAGTTACCAATCAAACCGATATACAAACAGATATGAATCGAGTGACAGGAGTGGGGGGAATATTTTTTAAGAGTGAAGATCCTGAAAAAATTAAACAATGGTATAAGAAGCATTTAGGACTTCAAACTGATCAATGGGGTACAAATTTTGAATGGAGACAAGCAGAAGACAGTACTAAAAAGGGATTTACTCAATGGAGCCCATTTAGTGAGACCACTTCTTATTTTGAACCTTCACAAAAGGATTTCATGATCAATTATCGAGTTCAAAATCTTGAGTGGTTAGTTGATCAACTCGAAGAAGAAGGAGTGAAAGTATTGGATGAAATTGAGACTCATGAGTACGGTAAGTTTGTTCACATTTTAGATCCGGAAGGTAATAAGATTGAGTTATGGGAACCATACGATGAAGAATATGACAAAATTGTTGAAGGTCGGACAAAATAGTTTTGTGAACATGAGCGCAATGTCGTTATTAGCATATAAGTTTTTTAAAAATTTACCTATGAGTATAGAATAATGTTTGCTGTTCGTGAATCAGGCTGGGGGGTAATTAGCATATTTTTGCTGCTTCAAGCTATTCTAATTGTAGTCTTAGTTCATTACTCTCCACAGATTTTTATTCCGATTGCGCAAAAGACGCAGTGGATCCTTCATCCGGATTTGTTATTTGCCGCTACTCTATTTCTGATTGTTATAGTTGGTATTTTATTTGTTTACGGGCGGTTGAAACCAGTTGATATCGGTTTACATTTTCCTCAAATACCGGTTGCACTCTTGATTACAGCCGGATTATGGGTAATTACCCAAACATCATTGATTCTTACCTCTTTGATTGTCACAGGTACGGTGGAGACACACTCTGACTGGAGTCAACCAGGAGTTATTGCTAACCTGGGCTTTTTTGCAGCCATGCTGCTGGGTATGGCTACGTATGAGGAGGTTGCATTCCGCGGATATCTTTTTCCCCAGCTATATAAGAAATTCGGAGGTTCACACAACCTGCGTTTGCTCTATGCTGCTGTTGTTTCATCATTTCTATTTGCAATCGTACATATTCCAACTCGAATAATTAATGCTCAGATGTCGGTAGATGAGCTGTTTGTACAAATGGCAATTCTGACCGTAGCTGGTCTTATTGGCGTTGCGCTGTATGTTCGAACCCAAAACCTGTTTGTAGTTATTGGGATACATGCCTTGATAAATGCTCCTTTGCCACTTGTGCATTCACCCGTGTCACCTTTTATTATTACATCGGTGTTATCCGGGATTCTGTGGATTATATGGCCATATTTACAAATTAAAACTCCTTCCAAATTTACATAGTTTTAAAGCCTATGCCCCATTTCAGATTTTAATGCGCATTCATTAAATTACAGATACGCATTCACTTAAATCTTCTGTTATGAGCAAAAAAACACTCAATCTCACCATCGAAGAAAGCATCAAAGTGCGGGCCAAGCGGATTGCGAAAAGTCGCGGAATCAGTGTCTCGCAGTTAGTTGAACAGGCAATCATCCGCGAGGAAGATCCGGAGGAGTTTACGCCAGAACCGGGAAGCGGAGTTGAACAGTTAATGAATGCTATACCCGAATCTCAGAAACTGGATAACTACAATTACAAAAAGTTGAAATTAGAAGCCCTTAGAAAGAAATATGACCTCTAATAGAGTTCTGATTGATACAGATATATGCATTGATGCAATTCAAAAAAGGAAGCCTTTTGACGTTCAGGCACAGATAATTTTTGATTATTCTGAGAAAGGTATCATAGAGGGTTTCGTGGCAGCACATAGTTTCGATACGATATTTTACATTCTTAGTCAGACAGCATCTCAACAAAATGTGTATCAGGCTATTAATGGACTTCGAAGAACCGTTGATATTGCAAATGTGTCAAGAGAAGTAATCGATCAGGCTCTCAAAATAAAATGGCCCGACTTTGAAGATGCTATCCACTACCAGGCAGCACTTGCTGCGGGGTGTGATGCTTTGGTAACCCGGAATCCAGGCGATTTTAAAAGTGACGACCTGCCAGTGTTATCACCTCAACAATTTTTGTCTGAAATCAGAGAAAGTGAGGGCTGATAGGATATTTCTGTTACCTGGTGACATCTTCAGAGTAGTGAATGCTGTGGCACAACAAAATACCATCGCATAAATCCTTTGTCAGAGGGATATTCATGACGGTGAAAGAACCGCACCGAAGGATTTCAGGGAGACATTGCGGATCTGCTGGCCAAATCGCTTTTCTAACAACTACTCAAAACCATTACAGAATTGCATTTTTACCAGAGGAATAGTACACTTAACCGATTAAGTTGAAGCGAGAAAAATCAATATTCTACCGATCCTTCTACCATTATAATGAACTATGCATTCACACCGTCAATCGGTTCCCAAAATTGTGAATTGAATAAAAATAAAACAGCAGCCTTAAGAATATTACTATAAAAAGTTAACCACATGAATACCCTCAAAAATCATGTTCTTTCGATCTTCATTTTTTACTTTGCAATTACTTTATTTTTCCTGACTGGAAGCAATTCAGATGGTGGCCATAAATCTGTTGACCAGGAGAACAGTATCGATCGTCATGCACTTGTCACCCGTCATAACCCCGTGCTGACTGAAATAAATCGATTATCGCCTCTCTCGGTGGGTAACGGCGAATTTGCCTTTACGGCGGATATCACCGGGTTGCAGACCTTTACCGATTTTTATAACCGGGATGAAGACAACGTTCCCGCTCCCGGTCCTGATGGTTTTCTACAGCAAAGAGAGATTGAAGGGGCTTCTCCTCTTGCCACACAATCGCAATGGGGATGGCACAGTTTTCCGAATCCGGAAGGACATACCATGGCCGACGCCACCCGCATGTATGATTCCCATGGGCGTGATGTGCCCTACGCCAGCTTGCAAAACACACCTGCAGGGGACTGGCTTCGGGAAAATCCGCATCGCCTCAACCTTGCGCGGATCGGTTTTGAACTAAAAAAGAGTGATGGTACTGTTGTAGATATTGAAGAGGTCGAATCGGTCCGGCAAGAGCTGGACTTATGGAGCGGCACCCTTCACAGCCAATTTGAGGTGGAAGGAAACCCGGTTTCCGTAGAAACTCGTGTGCATCCTGACCATGATATGCTTGCGGTTACGGTCGATGCATCCTCACTTTCGCACGAACAGATCGGGGTGGTGATTGCATTTCCGTACGGCAGGGGACTTCATGCCGGGGACCCGTCCGACTGGTCGAAACCCGAACATCATACAACGAATTCCATCAGCAACGGAGATGACTACCGGGAGTGGCACCGTATTCTCGACGAGGATGAATATTTTGTAAAGCTGGCATGGGACGAGCGTGGTGATGTTGAGAAGCGGGCCGATCACGAGTATTTTCTTTCCTTTTCCGATACCGGAAACCCTCTCTCATTTACCGTTGCATTTTTGGAGGAACAAGTCACGGATGACCTGCCTGATGCCTATTCCACAAAAGAGACTGTTGAAGGGTGGTGGAATGATTTCTGGCTGAGAGGTGGCGCGATTGACCTGTCAGAGAGCAGCGACCCGAGGGCTCATGAGCTGGAAAGGCGAATCGTTCTTTCTCAATACCTGATGGCGATCCAGAGTTCTGGTTCTATGCCGCCACAGGAAACAGGGCTTACATATAATAGCTGGTTCGGTAAATTTCATCTTGAAATGCATTGGTGGCACGGCGTCCATTTTGCATTATGGGATCGCCTGGATATGCTCGAAAACAGCCTGGATTGGTATGATGAGATTATGCCCGTTGCCCGTGCAGCTACTGAACTGCAAGGATACGAGGGGATACGATGGCCCAAAATGGTAAGTCCGGACGGCCGTGATTCACCATCCGGTGTGGGAGTTTTCCTGGTATGGCAGCAGCCTCATCCTATCTATTACGCTGAACTGGTACACCGGCAAAAACCCGGTCAGGAAACTTTAGAACGATTTCGGGATGTCGTCTTCGAAACCGCTGATTTCATGGCGAGCTACCCCAGCTGGGTTGAAGAAAAAGGAGAATATGTGCTTGGGCCGCCATTGATTCCCGCACAGGAAATCTTCCCGCCGGAGGAGACGTTTAACCCTGGTTTTGAACTTGCATACTGGAAATTTGGACTGGAAACCGCACAGCAATGGCGTGAAAGACTGGGATTGGAAAGAGATCCCGAATGGGACAGGGTTCTGGAAAACCTCTCCCCACTGCCGGAGAAGGACGGTTTATATGTAAATACTGAGTCGCATCCCAATACCTTTACCGATGCGAACGAGCGACGAGATCATCCCACCTTACTGGGTTCGTGTGGATTTTTACCCTGCAATGGGGTTGACAGGGAGAAGATGAGAAGAACCCTGCACGAGGTGATGGATTCCTGGAACTGGGATCACACCTGGGGCTGGGATTACCCCCTTGTTGCGATGACGGCGGCCCGGGTGGGGGAACCAGACATTGCTATCGACGCATTGATGATGGATGTTCAAAAAAACACGTATCTGCCCAATGGCCATAACTACCAGGATACAAGACTCACCCTATACCTTCCCGGCAATGGCGGAGTACTTACGGCTGTTGCCATGATGGCCGGCGGATGGGATGGCGCACCGGATATGGATGCTCCCGGGTTTCCACAGGATGGGAGCTGGGTAGTAAGGCACGAGGGGTTGATCACAATGCCGTAGTAAACAGAAATTTCTGTCGGCGGGTAGCAGAATCAGCAAAAAATGCAAAAGCTGGTAGCTCAGATGCATAAGAAATAGTAATCTCATCAAAAAAAAGCAGTTCTGCTATCAACAGAACTGCTTTCGGATACTACGAATTATAAATGCAGTGATGTACATTTATAGTCTTGATTATTGGGGTTCCACTACTGTATTGGCATCAAAAATAGCTGCTGTTTGAGCTAAAACCCGGCCATTGAGTGAGGCGCCGGTATTCAGTGTGATGCCTGTCATCGAAAGGATGATACCCTCAAAATGCGAGGTTGTGCCTATCGTTGCTTCTCCCGCTACCTGCCAGAAGATATTTTTGGCTTGTGCACCGCCGCTTAGGGTAATGGTAACATCTGAACTCATGGTGATATTTTCGGCGATCTGCAAAATCCAGACATCATTTTCATCACCTGAAAACGTTACATCTTCAGTAACCAGAACGGTGTTGCTCCATTTGTACAGGCCGGGTGAAAGTGTTCTGCCGCCAATTTCACCGGTGTAGAGTTCGACAAAATCGGGTGCTGTTCGTCCAGCGGCATCGTCGTACGCAGTGGTCATATTTTCAACGGCTGTTGTTAAGTTTGCAGGTGTTGGGTCCGTCATATCAGCGGCGTAAATTCTTCCGGTAACCTGGTCAGATGTTGAATACCCTGTTGCTGATGTCTGTGAAAAGCCTGTAATAAAGCTTTCGGCCATTGGACTTAATCCCAAATCGCCTGTAAAAGCGGATGTCGTGTTATTATTTATAGCCGATTTTGCCAGAACAACATAATTTCCGGCTGTTCCGAGATCTACAGCTTCCAGCTGGTCACTGCTGCCTCCGGTTGTGAAACTCCACGAATTATCATTGGCAAGCGCAACACCTTCGAGACTTCTGGCATCGGCTGATACAGTTACGGTGTAATCAGTTTGGGCAGCCAAAACATTTTCAGAAGTAAACGTGGCCGTAGTACCGGAATAGTCTACACTTCCGCTAACGGGTGTCGATCCTTCCTGAAGTCTAATGGTTGAGTTGTTAATCGTTGACGGATCCATTGCCTGATCGAAGGTGATTTCCACAACCTTGTTTCGCTCAATATTATTTTCATCATTCATCGGACTGGTAGAGTAAATAACAGGTGCATCGGGATCGATATCAGGATCTGTACTATTATCACTGCACCCAATCATAAATGAGGTTAAAAAAAGTGACGCCATCAGTATGGCACTAAAAAATGTATTTGCTTTCATAAGAATGGGATTGCCTGATTTGTCAGGTTTTTGTGATATGATTAACACACCAACAAGATATCTCATCAGGCTGCAATAAGTGTTACAAGAGGGTGTGCCTGAGGTTGCATGTATCACTGAATCTGACCGATATAGCTGACTTAGTGATTTTACAGCAGTTACAGGTGGCCGACACAAAACTGCCAGGACTCTTGAAGGAAGCTGAAAGACTCGGCTGTCTGCAAAATCCATTTCCCCTATTCGAAAGCGTGTTTTTTCTTACGTCGGGAATTGGACAAATTTTTTTCTGTAACTACATGTGTGTGCACGCAATAAGGATTCAGTAGAGGCAAATAAAAAACAAGAAAAATAAATAATTTTAGTTATTTCTTTAAATCCTTTGCTATTGATGAGTTGTATCATGAGGTTATCTTATGTACAACTTTATAATTTAGCATGAAAAAAATACTCTTTTTTTGGAAAGAATTAGGAGCAACTTTCTGGTTTCTTCCGGTTTTAATTATCGGCTTTTCAATTCTGTTGTCTTTTCTCCTTGTTTATGTAGATAGCTTCATAACGATTCCAAGAGAAGGGTGGACTCGTTTCTTTTTAGTAGAAAGCCCTGATTCAGCACGCAGCATCTTATCGACTATATCCAGTGCAATGATGGGTGTAGCCGGGACTGTTTTTTCCATTACACTGGTTGTTTTAACGCTCGCATCTTCACAATTTGGTCCGAGGCTCATCAAGAACTTCATGTATGTCCGGCTCAATCAGGTAGTACTGGGTTTATATATTTCAACATTTCTCTACTGCCTGCTTGTATTAAACTCAATAACAGACAGTGATGGTTTCACCTTCATACCTTCCCTATCTATTCTTGTGGCCATTTTTGTCACCATAATAAATATTGTTTTACTCATCATTTTTATCCACCGAATCGCCGTAAGCATTCAGGCTGATAAAGTGGTTTCTGATATTTCAGAATATATGTTTGAACAAGCCGAAACACTGTTCCCTGAAAAATTAGGGGAGGAAGAAGTTAATGAAGACCATGTGTCTGCTTCTTCTGCAGTTTCAGGTTATTTGAAACAGGCTCCTGTAATTTCACCAAAAAGCGGATATCTTCAGTATGTGGATGGTGAAGCTTTGATACAAACCCTGTCCAGGCAGGATGCACTCGTAGAATTGTACTACAGGCCCGGAAAGCATATTGTTGAAGGTGAGGAAATTGGATTGCTCTTTTCGAATGGAGTATGGGAAAAGAAAGATTTTGATAAGATTTTTAAACCATTTGTAATTGGGAATACAAAAACTTCTCAACAAGACCTGGAATTCTCTATCCAGCAGCTGGTCGAAATAGCGGCGCGAGCACTGTCTACCGGAGTAAATGACCCATATACAGCTATGGTCTGCATTGATAACCTTACGTCGATTATGTGCTATTTAGCGCAAGCAAAATTCCCTTCAAAATATCGGTTTGATGATGAGGGAAATCTCAGAATTATTGCTGACACATTCAACTTTGAGGGTGTTTTAGATTCTGCTTTCAACCAAATACGCCAGTTCTCAGGGGGAAGTCCTGCAGTTATTATAAGGATGATGGAAGCATTGACAATCATTAATGAATTTACAATTAAGGAGAGTCACAAAAGAGCTGTACTTAAACATGTTGTAATGGTTTTAAGTAGTGGCAAGGATAACTTTGAAGAGAAGAATGACCTTAATGATCTGTCTGATAAAGCGGTGAAGATTTTCAAAAAATAAAGGACCAACAGTGTCATTTTATTGATGCCGATACGTGTATAGCAGTTGGTGATCACCGGATATATTCGCTTTGCCTGGTGAATTGTATAACCTGGCAGAGTAAAATTTAGCCCTTAACTCCATCATTTCAATTACAACATCTCAATGATTCTTAATACAGAGATACGTGAATCATGTAACAGCTTCCATAACTGTGTAACGCTTAATTTCAGCAATAATCATATTTTATAGGAGGTCTGAGCTCCAGATGAATCCCTCCTTAGATTTTATCATTGGGTAATAGAATTTTGAATTACTGAAACCCTAAAAAACAGATATGACAATCAGAGAAAAATTAGAAAAGTTAGCTACCGAAAAAAACGAACCATGCGTTACCATTTCACTGAACACATTCCGAACTCACCCCGATAATGCTAACGATTCAGCTCAGTTACGAAATCTTTTAAAGGAGGCTGAAAAACGGGTAATCAGCGAATTTGGCAAAAGGCCGGTGTCGTCACTATTGGAGCGACTTTCAGAAGTAGAAGATGAAATAGATATAAATTATAACCTGGACAGTTTACATATCTACATATCCAACGATACAAAAGAGATCATCAAATCGGCCTGGCCCGTTAAAGAGAATGGCGTATATATTTCAGATACATTTAACATTCTCTCTTTGATGAAATCGTATATAAGAAGTGAAGAGTATTTTATTCTCTTGCTCTCTCAGGGGGGCGTTAATCTCTACAACGCAATCAATGACGGCATTATTGATGAAGTAAAAAATGATGATTTTCCGTTTTCTGAAACCAGTTACACCAATACAAATTCAGAAAGAGTCAGCGATTCAAAACGCCTTGACGATTTGGTTCGCGAGTTTTTAAATACGGTTGATAAGGCTGTTGTAAAAATGCACAGCGCAACGGGCCTGAACTGTGTTGTAATTTGCACGGAAGACAACTACAGCCGTCTGATGCAGGTTGCCGACAAGCCGTCAATATATATTGACTATGCAAGCATTGACTATAACGATACCGAAAAACATACGATTGCAGAACAAAGCTGGGAGATAGTAGAGGAATTACAAAAAAATCGTAGAACGGAGGCGATTGAAGAGATCAAAGAAGCTGTTGGACAAGATGCCGTTTTGACCGATCTCCAGGAGATATTTCAGGCATCCATTGATGGACGCGGCGACCTGTTAATTGTACACCAGGACTTTTCCCAACCCGTAATCATGACCGGTGAAAGAACGTTTGATTTGACAAAAGATATAAACCAGGAAGACGCCATAGACGATATTACAAGTAACATTGCCTGGTCAGTATTATCGAAAAGCGGCAGAGTGATTTTTACCGGGCAGGACGAAATCAAAGAGCTTGGAAAAATCGTTCTTAAAACGAGATACTAAACACTACTGTCGTTATTGGCGAACAGGTTGCTGAGAGATTGCCAATCCTGCAATAAATCCTAAAAAGAAAAAGGACGAGGGATAATCATACCAAAATTACACAAGAACTTATTACCACACCAATAATTCCAGCTTCAGGTGAGCTGGGCAAAAATATATTAACATGAACAAATCAAAATTTTCCGGACTAAAAGCAATTTACGTCAACTGTACTTTAAAAAAATCACCCCGGGTGAGTAATACCCGCGGGCTGGCGAATGTTTCGATATCTATTATGGAAAAAGAAGGCGTGGATGTGGAAACCATTCGACTGATTGATCATGTAGTTCCCCACGGCGAAGAAGCAGATATGACTGAACACGCGGAAGAAAAAGACGAATGGCCCGAATTATTTAAGCGTATTATCCAGGCAGATATTCTTGTGGTAGCCACACCGATATGGCTGGGGGAATTATCATCCGTGGCAAGAAAATTTATTGAGCGGCTGGATGCCATGAGTGAAAAGCAAAATGACAAGGGACAGACTATTTATTATGGAAAAGTGGGAGCCTGTATTGTTACCGGTAATGAAGATGGCATCAAAAACTGCGGAAAAGGCATCCTTTTTTCCCTTCAGCATATTGGCTATACCATCCCGCCCCAGGCCAGTACAGGATGGATTGGAAAAGCCGGCCCGGGTCCCAGCTACCTGGATGAAGAATCAGAATCCGCTGATCACGAGTTTACTAATAAGACAATCACGTTTCTTACGTACAACCTGATGCATCTGGCAAGTTATCTCAAAGAAAAAGACGGTTATCCCTCCTATGGAAATTCCGAAGAAAAATGGAATGAAGGTGAGCGCTGGAAATTTGAAAAGCCGGATCACTAATCTTAAGAACCTTTGCTCAACTCGGCTTAAAGAAATTTCTCAATAGCTGTACATGTTCATCAGCGGATTAAAATTGCTGATGGTGGTATAGGTGTAATTGCATTAGACGTTAAGGGAATTTTTGACAACTTTTTTTAGAGATAGAAAAATTTACTACAAATTCTCTTTATGGAACCAATTGCATGTATGTATATGACTTGCATATCCTGCAACAGGGAGGTTCAAGAAGCAATATATAATTCTGAATTCCTCCCGAATCTTCTAACGATGACTATCCTTGTAATCCCAATAACGGTTTCCAGATCCGGATAATCGTTTGTACTGGCCGGAAAATGATTTTATTAAGTCCGTTTCTGCTTACAATTATCCGTTTCTGTGAAGAAAAAAGCCTCCTATATCATGTCATTAAAATCTGAATCGAAAAGTCTTCATTTCTACTGTCGCATTGCTATGGGATTGCTTGCGCTGGCAATGATTTTCTTTACTGTAGTCACTTTGTTTCGCAGCGACGCCTGGTGGGTACGAATTTTCGATTTTCCGCGCGTACAAATTGCGTTATTGATCATAATAGCGCTGGCAGGCTATGCGGTGCTGCGTATATACGGAGGATTGCGTTTTTGGGAATATGCTCTTGTTGGAGCAATGGGACTTGCGCTGATCTGGCAGCTCATTTCAATCGCTCCCTATACAATATTATATCCAAGGCAGATGTCGGACAGCCATGCTGAAGACGATTCAAACCGTATTTCAATTTTGATCTACAATGTACTCCACGATAATCGGGAAGTGGCAGCCCTTCGCGATCTTATTCGAGATACCGATCCTGACCTCCTTTTACTGAGCGAACCGACCCAGTGGTGGCTTGAACATCTTGATGGTTTGGAAGATGACTATCCTTACACGCTTTATCAGCCACAGGAAAATCATTATGGAAAGCTTCTTTACTCCAGGTTAGAGCTGATAGACCCGGAAGTCCGGTTTTTGATTGATCCGGGAGTTCCGTCGATTTTAACAGGGTTGCAGCTTCGGTCTGGAACAATTGTGACTCTCTATGGTGTGCATCCGCGCCCTCCCGGTCTAAAACGTCCTGAAGATCAGGAAGAAGGTGGTGGCAGAGAAGCCGGGGGAGAGGATGATGAAAATGGCGAGCGCGAAGATTCAGATATGAGGGATGCCGAGCTGCTGCTTATTGCCAGAGAAGTAGGTGAACTTGGGGACGTCCCGGTTATCGTGGCCGGTGATTTCAATGATGTGGCCTGGTCGCGCAGCACGCATCTTTTTCAGAGGACCAGTGGTTTGCTTGATCCACGGGTGGGTCGGGGCTTTATCAACACCTTTAATACCAGAAGCCGATTCATGCGCTATCCGCTTGATCACGTTTTTGCATCCCGTCATTTCCGGCTCGTGGAACTGCGTCGTCTTCCCGATATCGGATCCGACCACTTTCCCATGCTCGTAGTCCTTGACTACGATCCCGGTGCCGATTCAGATGAAGAACCCCGTCCGGCCGCCGGTGATGAACAAGAGGCTGACGAGGCGATTGAAGAAGGGAAGAATGAGAACTGAAATATTTTAAAAGAACAGAATCATAGAATTTAGTGAAGAAACGATATTCTACAGCATTTCAATACTTATTTATTCGGCCTCAAAAGATCATCTCCTTCTTCAGGAGAACGTGACATTCGGGCCTGTTTCAAGATATCCTCATCATTACTTTCTAATTGTCCTTCTGTCTTCGTTATTACTTTTGAATCCTCTGCAACCTGTCCACTCACCGGTTTTTTCTTATCGGAAGTTGCACTCTTTCCTGGGGGTTGAATAGTTACTTCATCCAGGAATATTCTTTCTCTTGAATCATCAGGCATGGAAACTCCCTCAGCTAAATATGCATTTTTGATCTGCCTCAATACGGATGATTTTACCTTGAGTATATTATGCCTGCTTCCGTCCACCCAAACATAGAACTTCAAATTTATCGTGGATGAAGCCAGCTCATCAACTAAAACCCAGGGTTCAGGATCTTTTAAAACGGCGGGGTGAGCATCAAAAACTTTTGCGGCGAGTTCCTGTGCCGTAGCAACACTGGCATCATAACCAATACCAATAACAAATCTGATTCTCTGGTTTGGATTGCTTGTGAAATTGAGGATGCTGCTTTTGTAGACGGTGGAATTCGGGATTTGCATATGGTTGCCATCGAGGGTCATAAGTAAGGTAGCCCTAATGGTAAGTCGCTGGATAAACCCCATATTGTCATTGATCTCAACCAGATCCCCCGCATGAAAAGGATTTTGCACGCTCAGGAAAATACTGGCGAGGAAATTTTCCGTTATATCCCGGAATGCGATCCCCAAAACTATACCTAATAAACCTGTACCTCCCAGTATCGTGAGGGCAACATTGGTTAAATCGGCAACATGAAAAACGATATAGATACCCAGGATAAAAACAGCAATGGCAATGCCCCGAGCGGCAATATCCTGTAAAAGGTCGTTCATCTGACGATTCCTTAAATATGCCCGGGCACCTTTAGCTACCAGCATGGATATCCCCCAGAAAATAACCAGCACCACGATTCCGAAAATCAGGAATGGAACCGCGCTCATAATATTTCGCCATAATTCCTGCAGGCCGGTAAAAGCGGGCTCATAATCCCATATATCCGGGTCCCGGACCTCAATTCTGTTTACAACAGCGGTTACATCCTGTGTATTCCGGGCCAAATCTCCTGCCCAACGTTTATGATCGCCGGTTTCTGTGGATCCGCTTAGAAAAACAACACCATCATTAACTTCAACCTGCGGATTTTCAAACCATTCAGTTGCAGTTAAAATGCCGGCAAGCCGATCCCGTATCTGGGAGTCCTGTGCCAATGGAGCAACATCAACACGTTCGGGAGCGGCAGTTTCATCCGCTTCAGTCGATTCTGTCTGGGTTTGACCCTGCGCAAACACGCTGAACGGTACGAGAAATAGCAGGAGAAGCAGTATAAATAAGAAATGATCTTTTTTCTGCATACAGGTCTCTTAATTACGTCAATATCATTTGTTTAGAATTGCTTTTTATGCATCAGAAATATGGCTAACAAATTGCTTAATCACAATTTGTATGTTCGTTTGCGGGGTGGGCGCCACTTGTTGTTGATTTTTTTAATCATAAGTGGGTTAATTTCCCGACCCTCTGGGGAGGAAAGGATAAAAGTCCGGGGCTGTCCAAAAAGAGCATCATCCCGTATCTGAAACAAAAATTAAAGTGTTCACGATTTTAAATTAGCACTTATGGGGCCGGGGATGGGGTAAGAAGCCCGAATGCTCGATTATAGTACACCTGAAAAGATGTTTTATTGATCGAAATTTTTACGATTGAAAAGTATCGAACTCAGTAAATGAACTTTACAATACTTTTTCGCTTATTCGAAGAAAATCAGGACTAATGGCAGATTACAGTTTATGAGGAATGTGATTTAAATCCTTTTCTTTTCATCTGTCCCCAGCTTTTCTTCCCTTTTATAAAATCAATCAACCCTGTAATTTGCCACCAGGCGTGAATCTGTCGATACCCGAGATTTTCCACAAATGAGTAGAGGATCAATATGAGCACATCTTTTGAACTGCTGTAGGTCTTGAATGCGATCTCTTCGGCAAACACCGAGATTAGTGACACAATCATGCCGTAGACAATCGATATTGCAGCAAACAGAATTACAAAAGGAACGCTCATGTAACCGGGAATCAGGAAGAGGGCGGCGATATAGATATAGCTTCCGAGGATTACAATCGGGCCGATCAATTCAAAAATCAAAAAAAACGGAAGTACAAACAGTCCGATATGTTTATACTTTGGATTGAAAAACATGTACTTGTGGCGCCACAGGGAATCTGCAAGTCCGCGATGCCATCGGTTCCGTTGATTTTTCAGGCTTTTATAGTCAGTTGGCACTTCTGTCCAGCAGATCGGTTCGGGAAGAAACCGAACGTGATACTCCTCCTTTTTCTTTAAAAAATGGCTGTGCATCCGGATGATTAGCTCAATATCCTCACCAACCGTATCGGGCAGATAGCCGCCCACTTCCAGTAGAGCCTTACGATCAAATATCCCAAAAGCCCCGGAAATAATGACCAGGCTGTTCAGATAATCCCATCCAACGCGCCCAAACAGAAACGCACGTATATATTCCACAGACTGCAGCCGGCCCCAGAACGTATCGGGCACGTGGATCGCCTCAATTTCGCGGTTCCTGATCTTGCATCCATTAATCACACGTATGATACCCCCGGCAGCTATCGTATTTTTTTGTGTGATAAATGTTTGAATCAGCTTTTTTAAAACATCCTGTTCCAGAATCGAATCCGCATCAATTGCACAGATAAGGTCATTTTCCGACACATTAATACCGGTGTTCAGGGCATCCGCTTTCCCGCCATTTTCCTTGTCGATCACGATCAGGGATGGGATGTCCGGGGATTGATAGATTCCACTTACTTGCTGATGGGAGATCGTCTGCTGATAGTAGAGATCCGTTTTCTGCAGATCAAAATGGCTGATCAGTACACCCAGGGTGTTGTCACTGCTCCCATCATTAATCACGATAATGTCATATTCCGGATATTCCAGCCTGAGTAGTGATTCTATAGATTCAACAATATTTTCAGCTTCATTGTAGGCCGGAACCAGGATACTGATAGTTTTATAGAGATTCGACTGAAACAGGCCGGAGGGCTTAATTACATTACTGAGCAGCATCTGTTTGCGAACATAGATCAGCGAACTCACCACTAATAGCAGGTATACGGTATTGATGCTGAAAAAATAGGCGATGATACTCCATTCGATAACATTAATCATAGAGTCCCTGGGGTATTAAATCAGTATCTGACCGGTCTGATTTTCTTATTGGTCAGTATTCTGATGCCTGTTGTGATACTATTTATAACTTTTACTTTATTGAGCTCTTTACCGGATGGATTTTGTACCAACCGTATGTTGTTGATATAGTACATAATCTGGAGCAAAATGTTCTGAAGCAGAGTATGTCCTGTTCCGGGATGCTGAACAAGAATTTCGATTACCTCTTTTCGAATTTCAAACTCCATATCGATTATACGCTTTTGTATAAACTGCAGATGCTCCGTTTCACCCATATGGTTCAGGGCCTTTATGCTCGCAAGCCGGACTTCCGGGTCTCTGTTCCTTGCATATTTCATCAAATCAGATGACGATTCAAGTATCTCTAATTCTCCGAGCGCTTTAATAAGTGCGATTATCAGTGGTTTTGTGGTTTTACTTAAGGTTAATTTCTTAAAGTACTCATACAGAAATTCACTGTACTCATAGAAGTTTTGTTCCGCAAAATAGATTACTATAATCCGCTTTCGGTCAGGGGGAAGATCGTTCCTTGCAAGCATCTCTTTTAATGACATGGAGGTGATAGCATGGAGTTTTTCACCATCCCGGTAGAAGATATGGATCAGTTCTCCAAACATGAGGCTTGAAGCGTCGTTACGTTTTAAAAAACGAATGAGAGCACTCTCGCGCACCGAAATGTCGCCGGATGACTGCAGTGCTTTTGTCGCAGCATATGCAAGCTTGACATTTCCTGATTGGCTCAAAGTATTCAATCTGCCAGTTACCCTTTCATCATCCACTCCACACTTTTCAAAGTAGAGGCAGGAGAGGAGTTGATTTTTACCTGACCGGCTAAAGATTTTTCTCGAATAAAAAGAATGAAAAAGAGGACGTTTGATCAGCCAGACAAGCTTTTCATTTTCTTCCCCCTTCATGATGTCAGAAAGTTCTTCAATGAGTTCCAGGAAGTAGACAAGATCCCGGGTTCGTTTTTTGACCCTGGCAAGCAGCTTTTCTGCATCCTCCGGCTGTTTTGCTGTTTCTACAAAATGAAAAAGTTCAGTAAGATAGAGATCCCTGAATTTATCCCTGTACCTGTTCCATAACTGGTTTCTCGCCCGGGTCCAGAACGTATAGCTCACCAGGGCGATAAAGACCAGAATCAGGCAGCATAGTAGTACCAGTACGATATGGAACATCGGTGTTGAATACACATTCAGCTGGCTTTGAGAAGTTTTTTAACACGTACGATAAACTCTCTCTTCTGAAACGGTTTTGTAATGTATTCATCTGCTTTCATTTCAAAACTCCTTTCAATATCCTCCGAACTGGATTTGGCAGACATCATGATGATTTTAGTCTCTTTGTGCAGCTCATCACTTCTAAGTTCTTTCAGGATTTCATACCCATTCATGCCGGGCAGCATGATGTCGAGCAGGATCAGGTTAGATTTATGTTTCTTTGCATACTCGAGTCCTTCCAATCCATTTTTAAAGGTGATTGTATCGCATTTAAATTCACGCTGCATGATACGTTCAATGAGCATTTGAGTGACTTTATCGTCCTCAATAATTACAACTTTGTGCTGATCCATGATCTAAACGTCCTTTATTGGGCCTGGCAGATTTCTATTAATAATGTTATCGGCAAATAACGTTTTAACTATACCCTTATATAATTGTGATTTTCCTCAATTGATGTAAAAAAGAAATGGTTTATTATCACCATTATAGGGTGATTTTTAACGTCACATTATGTTCTCATATAAATCCTTCAAAAATCTGAAATAAATAGAACATTTTAAAAAGTCTGATTTCTGCAAAGAAATGCAGCACGAAAGTATACGCTTACGTCTCGCCCTATACCCTTGTTCTAATTGGCGTACAAGTGACTGCTATTACCCGTGAAATTTTATGATATTGGTTTTTGTATACCCCCGGTTGAAAATTATAATATATTCGGGTTAATATTTTTGCATTTGAACAGGTGAGTTGTTGAAAGAAATGATTTTATGGCCAAATTAAAGAAAAAGGTGCTTTTTGTTCTATACCCCATAAAACTCAGGCTATCCATGTCGAAGCTATGGCTTGGGAAAAAGCTTGGATTTGTCCGTTCGGTGATGATTATGCCGTACCAGGGCTTTGGCAACGGGAAAGAGTTGTTTTTCCTTGGACGAGTGTTGGGGGACAGGCAGATCGGCCTTTCACAACCGGAGGACAGCAAGTGGCGGAATTTTAAAAAAATGTATAAGCGCTTCATGACATGGAAAATTCCGGATGCGAGGCTGGAAGCATCTTTTGATGGCGTTTCAAAATCGGTGCTATCCGACGAGAAAGGATATTATGAATTCAGAATGGAACTGTCTCAGCCCTTAAGGGGGCACAATCCATGGCAAAAAGTTCAGGTGGAGCTGGTAGATAAGGTGGTTAAAAATCAGAAATCCCCTGTTGTTTACAGTGATCTGTTTGTTCCCCCGGAAGATGTGGAATTTGGGGTTATTTCCGATATCGATGATACCATTGTACCCACGGGTGCCACAAGAGTGTGGGAAATGATGAAAACAACGTTCCTGGGCAATGCACAAACAAGGGTTCCTTTTCCGGGGGTAGCTGCATTTTACCAGGCACTTTCAAAAGGACTTGTGGGACACGAAAACAACCCCTTTTTCTATGTATCGAGTTCTCCCTGGAATTTGTACGATTTTCTGCGGGAATTAATGACCATTCATAATCTTCCGCAAGGCCCCTTAATGTTAAGAGACATTGGTTTATCCAGGGAACAGTTTTTTGCCGGAAGTCACTCCGAACATAAGCTGGTACAAATTGAAAGAGTATTTGAAATTATCCGTGACATTCCTTTTATCCTGATCGGTGATTCCGGTCAGCATGATGCTGAAATTTACCTCCAGGTGATCAAGGATTATCCCGGCAGGGTGAAAATGGTTTATATTCGAGATGTTGATCCTGCCAGCCATGAGAAAGTGCTAAAAATAGCAGGGGAAATCGAAAAGCTGGGGGTTGAAATGATGCTGATCAGTGATACGATCGAAGCCGCCAGTCATGCGGTTTCCAAAGGATGGATTCTGGAAGAGGATATCGCCGATATCGCGGAAGAAAAGAGAGAGGATGAAGATTTAGCTTGATCCTGAATTTAGATAACCTCATAAAGATGCCGACGGATTTACGTAAACGCATTGAAAAAGACAATCAGACGATAGTCCCCAACTGTATCAACCTGATATGTGAAATGTAAAGTTAAAGGCATGGGTAAAAACTGTATCAATTCTTACCTCTTACCCGGTAACGACTCCGGGTTGATCATCATCATTGCGGGACAACTCACGTTTGCAATTGTTTTTGCTATGATTCCGTGCATGGTTAACAGATTGGAAAACAATCTTTTAACCCCAGAGCAGATGATTTCGATCATTAGCGTGGGATGGCTAATTCTGGCTGTGGCCAATGTGTCGTTTATCTGAGCTCATTGCAGATTTAATGAACGGATTTCCGGAAATTTATACGGGTTTTGCTGTTTGAAATCTTGACGCCAAAAGAACTACCACACCATTTGAAATCTCGCGAATCCACCATCTAAAATAGCCGGGTCTTGATTTTCACGCCGAGTACCCCAGCCGGTGTAGCGATCACCATCGAGATCTAAAGAGGTGCCGATGGTCAGTTTTGAATGATCGGTGAAACGGAAACTGATGCCCAGTGTGAGCCGCTCATTTCGCGACACAATCTGGTTGTGATAGTAAAAGCGATAGCTGATGGCTCTTACGGTTTGAGAATAGCTGTCATATGCAGGGGTACGCCAGTCTCCGTTATGTTCCAGATAAAGCGATATCAGCCGGCCTTCAGGGGCGTAGAATATACGGGATTTATTGAAACGCCTGATCTCGTTGAAGTCAAACGGATAACTTTGGCGATGTACTAATGGATCCTGTGCCGCATAAGCCTCGGGATTTTCGTCGAACTGCTGATCGCGGTTGCGCTCAATCCAGAACCATTGCTCAACACCAAAACTACGCCAGCGGTACGTTAGATAGAATCCACCGCGATGCTCTGTTTGGCGGTTGCCGTAATCAAGTTCGTACTCCGATCCGGTTGCGGGTTTTCGCTGCATCCGTGTAAATGTTCGTTGATAGATAATCCCTGCAGTACCACCGGGAAACAGAACTTCAAAAAGGGCCGCCTGGTAGTTGACCCATTCTTCCAACAAAAAGTTCGCATCCGGAAAATCGCGCTGTGATACATCGGCTATACTGCGTGGCTGAACTGCCACAACTGCCTCACCACGAAAGCGCCAGATCAACGGACTCTCCAGCCGCAGCGTATACAGATTCGGTCTTTGGGAGTAGGTGTGCTGAAACTCAGGCTGAGACTGTCGCATATTGGAGATCCCGCTTACAATATTATTGGCCCAGTCGAGTAGCGTAACATCAACCGTGACAAATCCCAGATCACGATTGCCAAATCGGTAGAAAAATGAAGCGTCCAGGTCTGCTTTCATATTGCCGAGTGTGTGTTGAAGGCCCAGTGTATGAAGATTCCCAAATCGGTGATTATAGCCCAGGATAAATAATCCCCGCCTGGCACGGATATCTTCCTGCTGGTAAGCCCATATGTTGAATTCACTGTTTTCAGTGATATTGATTCGATTCCTGAACTCGCTGCGAACCGCGAAAATTTGAGTGTCCAGGCTGCCAACAAATGAGCGGAACCCATTGTTGGAGGTAGTCCAGTCATAATCATCAAAGTAACTAAACCGATAGGTCAACAGATCAATCTCGTATTCCATAGGCATATCCTGGGTATGCATGCGGAAAAGTCCGCGATCGTAATAGACGCCGCCCATATTGTTAGACCGGTCGAGGATATGCATCCGAAGGTGATTTTCCCATCCGGAGAGAGTTGCTCGCGGAGAGTCAGCTCCCTGACCTGCAGCAGAGGAAGGCAGTACCGACCATAGCACGAGGCAAAGACTGATCATCCACAGCATAGGATGGATTGCTTTGGCGAGATTCTGGCTCAATTGGAAATAGTTTAATTTTACTAATCGTTTTTTTAAAAATAGGAATTGAAAGACTTTAGGGGTGCCAAAGGTTAAAAGTCCTACTCCAGTCTACTCATCTTTTTTTACTTTCAGACCCTATTCATCCCAGGCTTTAAAGACGGTCGCAGCCCCGGTTGCAATAACAAGCAGTCCAATCCACGGCTCCAGGCCTGAAGTTGGTGTAGTTATTTCTGGAACTGATAAAAATGTGTACAGAGTAAAAATTATTCCTGACAACAGAACTACGATTCCAATCACCTTCATAAACTCCCCATTTCGTTTAATTTGATATGTACATATATCTTTAATCTACCATTAAATAAAATAAATTGTCAGATTTTTGGATACAAAATTATGAGATTGTATGCTTGTACTATAATCTTAATAACGTTATTTGCTGCGTAGTTGTGATGAAAGTAATCTGTAAAGAATTACATTAATTTCTAATGTTTGAATTTGCAATTATTGGAGCATTTGGTATCAACTGACGGTGGAGTTTTAGATTTTACTTCCTTTATTGTGAAATATTGCAAACGAAATGATGACCACCCCGGCAGATTGTTTACTTGAACATATCGTACAAAACGATATCTTAACAATCTTGTGTTCGGGTATATACTCTAAACCATAGTATCATCATACTTTTTTATGGACATTGTCTGGATCGGACTGGCATTTTTTCTTGGTTTATTGCTCAATCGAGTTCATATCCCGCCACTGGTTGGTTATCTGCTTGCGGGAATTGGTCTTTCGTTTACAGGTTACGAACCCGGGATTTTACTTCATGAAATCGCTCACTTAGGAGTTATTTTTCTTCTTTTTACTGTAGGGCTGCACATCAGCTTGAAAAACATACTGCAGAAAGAGGTTCTGGGAGTTGGTTTAATACATCTGATGATATCTGCAGGGATTTTTATTCCGGTAGGCCTCTACTTTGGACTGAGTACGGAAGCGGCTGTTATCGTGGCTATAACTCTTGGTTTTTCGAGTACCGTTTTGGCAGCAAAAGGGCTTGAAACGCGAAATGAACTGAGTTCGTACTATGGCCGCCTTTCAATTGGGATTTTAATTGTTCAGGATTTAGTAGCGATTGGAATTATTGCGTATGCCGGTGGTGGAGTTCCGTCACCATGGGCAGTTATTTTACTTGGTCTTCCCCTGCTTCGACCGCTCCTGTCACGCCTTCTTTATATCGTTGAGCGTGATGAGTTGTTATTGTTGATGGCCCTTTCACTCGCAATGGGGGGTGATGCACTGTTCGAAGCGGTGAACCTGAGCGGTGAGCTGGGTGCACTCGTCATGGGTATGCTTTTTGTGAATGATGAAAAAGCTGATCAGCTTGAAAAAAAGATCTGGGGCATAAAAGAAGCTTTTCTGGTTGGTTTTTTCCTTGAAATCGGACTCGGCGGATTCCCTGATACATCAGGTTTCTACTTCGTAGGGGTCCTCTTGTTGCTTCTGCCATTGAAAGCAGTTCTGTTTTATGGACTTTTTGTGGCTTTTAAACTTCGCTCGCGAACCAGTTTCCTTTCAACAGTAACTCTCACAGCGTACAGTGAATTTACACTTATTGCCGGAGCTGTTGCTGCATCAGCCGGTATTATACCGGGAGAAGTAATTGTGATTTTAGGGTTGCTTACTGCAGTATCATACGTGATTAACTCAGTTCTTGTCAGGTACGAGGATGTATTGTGGCAACGAACCAGTTCACTCCTCCGAAGATTTGAGCGCGATGTAAAACACCCGGATCACCAGCCGGTATCTCTTGGCGCTGCGCAATACCTGGTAATTGGAATGGGGCTGACCGGACAGGCCGCTTTAAAAATGTTTAATCAGGAAAACCAGGCTGCTGTAGGAATTGATATAAATCCAGACCGGGTAAAGCAAATCCTGGATGAAGGATACCGTGTGCTGTATGCCGATGCACAAGATGCCCTTTTCTGGGAAGAACTGGATATGCAGAAAGTAAAAACAATACTCATCGCCATGTCGGGCGATATCTATACCAAGGAGTTTATTGTAGAACAGCTTCGCCGAAAGAAGTATCGTGGAACTATTCGTGTATTAACACAAAATGAACGGGAAGGTGAACGGATACTCAAAGCCGGCGGAACTCCGGTTTCGGTCCCGGCTGTACAGATGGGGGAAAAACTCGCAAAGATGAGTTTAGAAGAGCAGGACTGAAAGAGAATACATCCGGAAGGGAAGTTGAGTGTGTCCAGGGATGCTAAGTGAATACATTACCAATTACGTTTCCTGTAGATTTTAGTTTTTCAAAGCCAGTTAGCGCTACTGTCAAGTCACTATTTATTTGTCGGGTTAATGAAATACCTTCATCCGCTGTCTCCGCGTCATCGGATGAGTGGATAGGGGTAAGATATTACTCTATAAGATTATGCTCTGGATAATTTAAAATAAGGACAATTCACCGGATGAAGCGAATTCATCTGGAGAAGATTTGCACCAAACATACCCGTCAATATATCAATGACACGACACTACACGACACTCAGCATTGGTTTTAGGAAGATTAAAAAAGCCCACGTATGTTATAAAGATTTCTAATTTAGATGATTAACTTCAATTAACTGGTTATGATAATATTCAATCGCTGCTGTTTTTCCTTTAAAAAGGCACTCTTCACACTTGCTGTCCTGGTACTATTCATCAACCTCTCTTTTGCACAATCTCCCGTACCGGAGGATGTTGAGGTTGAGCATCTTGCAGATGGATTCACCCTTAGCGAAGGGCCGTTTTGGCACCCCGACGGTTATTTGATTTTCAGTGACGTATCAGAAAGTATCATCTATAAGTGGACGGAAAGTGGCGGAGTTGAACCATTTTTAGAACCATCCGGAGAGGCTAACGGTATTACTTCAGATCTGTTCGGTAACCTGGTTATTGCCCAGCATGATGCACGGCAGGTAGGAAGACTCGAATCCGATTTAGAAACCATCACACCGCTGGCTACAGAGTATAACGGAAACCGGCTGCACAGCCCGAACGATCTGGTCGTAAAGTCAGATGGTGCGATCTTTTTTACAGATCCTCCGTGGGGTGGGAATGAATCAGAAATAGACTTTCACGGCGTATACCGAATCCCGCCAGATGGGGGTCCGATTCAACTCCTGGTTGATGACCTGGATTATCCAAACGGACTCGCATTCTCGCCTGATGAAAGCAAACTTTACATTTCAGAAACACTCAACAGTTATATCCATGTGTATGATGTGGTGGATGATTCAACTCTTGCAAACGGATCGGTATTTGCGATCGCTAATCAGCATGGAGACAATCCCCAAAGCGGGGCAGACGGCATTAAAGTGGATAATGACGGGAATGTATGGGCTGTAGGGTCTGATGGTGTAGCAATATTTTCCCCCAACGGTGACCTGCTCGATATAATCCCGGTTCCCGAATCCACAACCAACCTGAACTGGGGAGGAACAGACAGACTGAAGCTTTTTATCACAAATTTCAGCGATCTCTACAAAGTAGATTTGGGACCACTTGAACGTCCCGATGCCCCGGTCAACCTCGTGGCAATGGATTCCGAAAACGGCGTATCACTTCAATGGGAAGGCACCGGCGAAAGTATCAGGCATTTTACGGTTTACAGGAGTGCCGACGGAGAACCGTTTGAGAAAATTATCGCAGCACCCTTCAATAATTTTGTTACAGATACGGATGTTCAATCCAATGCCGCATACACCTACAAAGTAACGGTTACGGATATCATGGGGTTTGAATCCGGTTTTTCGAATGAGGCAGGGGCGATGAGTACCGGTTTGGATGAGAGTCAGTATCAAATAGACAGTCACAAACTTCAGCAAAATTATCCTAATCCATTCAATCCTTCCACAAATATCACGTTTTCACTCGAAAATAGCGGACGGGCAGCTCTGAATGTTTACAATCTCAACGGCCGTCTGATTGATTCCATTTTTGAAGGCACAAAAAGTGCCGGTTTTCATGAAGTGGTTTGGGATGCAAGCCGATTTCCGTCCGGACTCTACATTTACACGTTGAAAACAGAGCGCGACAGCCATTCAAGGAAAATGCTATTGATAAAATAAGATCATCAACTGTTTGGGGGTGATTGGCTATTAATTCAAAGAAAGTGTGATTGGTTATCACCCTTACCACTCCGGATGGATGATTGATAAGTGTAAAAAACACACTAAAAATATTGAATCTAAGCTGTATAAATCAGAAATTGAATACAGAGTCGGTTATGAATTCGCGAATGGCCATAGGTTTGGAGTTACAAGAAACAAAGAGATGAATTCTGAATCTTCATTTCCGCATCGGAGCCGGTATAAATGGGAGTTTTATCAATTTTAAAAAGAGCGAGCTATGAAACATACATACCAATGTCTTAAAAAGTACAGAATTGCCTTTTTAACACTAATGATTGCACTGTTTTCTTCTGTACATCTGAGTGCACAACAAAATGCCCCGCTGTTTTCACAATTTGTCTATGAAGGGGACGACCAGATTTATAAAGATCATCCCCTGGAAGAGGATGAATTTTACACACCGATTCTGCAGGGTACCTATCCCGATCCGGCGATTGTGCGCAGAGGTGATGATTATTTTATGGTACACTCTTCGTTTTCGATGTGGCCGGGTATCCCGATTTTCCACTCCAATGATCTTGTTAACTGGACCCAGATAGGCCATGTGTTAGATCGAAAATCACAGCTTTTCGTTCAGAATGCGGGGATCAGTGAGGGGCTGTACGCACCGGCGATCAAATACAATCCGCATAATGAAACTTTTTATATGATTACCACCCAGTTTGCGGGCGGAATCGGGAATATGGTCGTTACAACCCAGGATCCTTTTGAAGGATGGAGCGATCCATATCCGCTTAATTTTAACGGAATTGACCCATCTCTTTTCTTTGATGATGACGGCAAAGCATTTGTTGTGCATAATGACGCTCCTGATGAAGGAGAAGAACTTTATGAGGGCCATCGTGTGATTAAAATCTGGGATTATGATTTAGAAGAGAACCAGGTGATTGAAGGTACCGATAAGATTATCGTGGATGGCGGGGTTGATATCACTGAAGAACCCATTTGGATTGAAATGCCGCATATCTACAAAAGAGACGACGGCCGCTACTACCTTTCATGTGCAGAAGGGGGAACCGGTGACTGGCACAGCCAGGTCGTTTTTGTGTCTGATAATCCGCGCGGCCCATATAAACCGGCTGACAACAATCCGATTCTTACCCAGCGTTATCTGAACCCCGACCGCGAAAACAGAGTGGAATGGGCTGGGCATGCTGATATGGTTGAAGGTCCGGATGGAGAACTTTATGGCGTGTTCCTGGCAATTCGTCCCAATGAAGAAAACAGAGTTACAACCGGCCGGGAGACTTTCATTTTGCCTGTAGACTGGAGCGGCGAATTCCCCATTTTCGTGAACGGGCTTGTACCTCTGAAACCTAAACTGAAGATGCCGGAAGGTGTGGAAAACAAAACCGGTCAGGATGGATTTTTCCCGAACGGAAATTTTACGTTCACGGAAAATTTTGAATCTGAAGATCTCGATTATCGCTGGATCGGCATGCGAGGACCGCGTGAAGATTTTATTTCAGTGGATAGTAACGGATTAACGATAAACCCGTTTGACACAAATATTCATGACACGGCACCTATTTCTTCTCTGTTCAAGCGGCATATGCACGACACATTCACGGCAACAGCCACACTGGAATACAGCCCGCAATCCGAAAACGATCTGGCAGGTCTCGTGAATTATCAGCGGGAAACGTATCACTACGTGTTTGGTGTCACCAAAAAAGATAATGAGCACTATATTTTGTTACAGCGAACCGAGGATGGGGAATCCACCATTGTTGCCAGCACAACCATTGATGCCGACAATCCGATACATCTTCAGGTGAGGGCTGATGGAGATGACTACCGCTATTATTTTTCAACAAACGGAACCGACTTTACTAATGTAGGCGGTACGGTTTCAGCTGATATCCTTTCCACCAACATGGCCGGCGGATTTACCGGTGCGTTGATTGGCTTGTACGCAACATCGTCGAACGATGCCCGGCCTGAATAGAAAATGAGCCTGACAACCCTCCAGGAGTTTTGAACTCTTGGAGGGTTCTTAATTCGACTGACGAACTCAGACCTCCAATGTTTTAGAAACCTTGGAGGTCTCTGGTTTTAATGCAATTGTGAAGGAGATTTGATTATCTGCGGTTGGAACGGTTCTGGCCTCATCATTAAATTCAGCAATATTGGGCCGGACTTCATAAATCCAACTGTCGGCATCGCTGGCTGAATCGTACTTCATAAATTGCCAGTTATCATTTATGGAAAGGATTTACCTGGCATTTTTCGAGCGGTCTGCTTCACTGCATATTGTGGTAAAGGTAGAGAGGGGAAACGAAAAAATCCGTACAGACAAAAGAGTTATTTACTCAGACTCTGATAGCCTAAAATATTTTTCATGATTGGTGAAGATTAGGTTGGCTCCTTAAGTTAGATCAAACTGATTTTGTTCAATTCGATATATATTTTGCGCAGTATTACTTTGGGATTAGGTTAATAATTGTATCTTTTTAGAGTACAAAGAAATATTTGTATTATTTTAGGTAAATGAGTTGGAGGTAAAAAGGCGATTATTGCTCAGATAGAGTCATTTTTTGTGCAGCTCTCACATTTAATAAAATTTGAATACACATGAGATATATATTAGGAATTTGTCTGATTTTGTTGGTCAGCGGATGCACCAATAATTCACACGAGGAAACAAATATGGTGTTAAAAGATGCTTTCGACGGTGACTTTTTAATTGGATCGGCTGTTAATGAAGGCATCATATCCGGCGGGGATGCCGAAGGTCAGCGAATTGTGATGGAGCATTTTAATACCATTACGGCTGAAAATGTGTTGAAGCCGGAACCGATTAACCCCGAACCTGGAGAGTATAATTTTGGCCCGGCTGATGCTTTTGTTGAGTTTGGAGAGGAAAATGATATGTTTATTGTCGGGCACGCACTGGTTTGGCACAATCAAACACCGGACTGGTTTTTCCATGATGAGGATGGAAACCCCAATTCCCCGGAAGCCCAGATTGAACGTATGCGGGAGCATGTTGAGCTGGTGGCCGGACGATATGCCGGCAGGGTTGATGCATGGGATGTGGTAAATGAGGTGATCGCCGAGGATGGTTCCTATCGCCCCACAACATGGGTTGAAGGCGTGGGAGATGGTGATGAAATGGTGAAGCAGGCTTTCCGTTTTGCTGAGGAATTTGCCCCGGATACGGAACTTTATTATAACGATTTTAACGCATGGCGGCCTGCTAAGCGAGATGGTATCATGAGATTGGTGCGCATGCTGCAGGATGAAGGAATCCGGATTGATGGAGTAGGAATCCAGGGGCACTGGGGCCTCAATTATCCTAAGAATGAATATATAGAAGCCGCAATCGATTCATTTTCTACACTGGGAGTTAAAGTGATGGTCACTGAGCTGGATATAGATGTGCTGCCATTTACACGAGAAGGGCAGGTGATCGGTCAGGCGTTTAGTCATTCCCAGTTTCAGTTTGAAGAGTTCAGAGAATACCTGGATCCTTACTCTGATGGGCTGCCGGATGACGTTCAGCAGCAACTGACAGATCGTTACGCCGAAATTTTCCAGATTTTTTACGACCGCCGGGATAAGTTAGATCGCGTTACGCTTTGGGGGGCTCACGACGCAATGTCATGGAAGAACGATTATAATGTACCGGGACGAACAAACTATCCGCTGCTTTTTGACAGAGATTATCAACCGAAACCTGCGGTGAATGCCATTACAAATATTCCGGAATAACTTGCGCCGAATCCGGTTTAAATTAAGATCATAAACAACGCTCCGGAGATATGGTATTTCTCATGCCACCCAATCCAGTTCAAAAATCAGATGTTGTAATAGGTGTTTTGCTTTGCAAATCTCAAAACCCTCAGAAATACCATATCTGAGGGGCTGTGAGTTTTGGAAGAGAGAGATATGGTATTTCTCAAGCTAACCAATCCAGTTCAAAATTTAGATGTCGTAGTAGGTGTTTCGTTTTGCAAGACACAAAACCCTCAGAAATACCATATCTGAGGGGCAATGAGTTTTGAAAGGCTCAAGATCTTCAGAAATACCATATATGCCAACTGAGTTTAATCGTTCATGCAGGATCTGATCGGCTGGTCATAGTACTTTGAATAGGAAATAGAGGCACATGAACTCGTCCGAAGAAAAATACAATCGCCGGACGTGGCTTAGATCTTATTGTAGTTCTAATAGATGAGGTGAAAAAGTACGAGTGATTTAAAACTATTAGACTTTCGTTGTCGTCTTACCAGCAGAGATCCTGTATGAATTGAAACGATAACAAATCACTCATGGTTTATGCCTTTTTTAAATAGAAAACAGATTTTACTGTCATTCATAGCTACGTTTTGCTTTACACTTGGTTTTATGACGTCACAATCGATCCAAAAAACCAACTGGGTGGGATATATGGTGCATGGAATTGATGCGCCGGTTGAACGATCACTTATCCCTCAGCCCGATGGCTTCAAGACCAAAGTAGAAGGTCAGGTCGTTATCGGCTTGCGGGATGATGGCGTAGTGGTGTGGAAACATGTTGAGAGTGAGGAAACATCAGCCCGTTAAACTTTCCCACGGTTCACCAATTCTAAGTATCCAGTACTTCAACCATATCATCAACCCGATTAGAGGTGCCTTCATCAAAAGGATGAAGTCCGATGACCAACTTTCCGAGAAATCCTTTTCTTGATTTTAGCGGAATAACGGCTGCTCCATCTATTATTTCAGCTTCGCTTCCCCTGTTTTCACCCCACGATTCATCTGAAAAATTGTAGCGGATGTTCCATTGGGTCAGGTTGCCGCTCTCTGCCTGAGTGGCTCGTATCGTAATATTTTCCCTGAAAATATTCTCTTCAGGAATCCGCTGACGTGTAAAGATACTTCCATCAATCCGGTACTCTGTCGTACGGACGGCAATATCTGCGGAGAAAACGAGCGTATGTCCAGATTCGATTCGTTTGGTGTCGAGCGGTACATTAAACAGAATCGGCATTTTTGGTTTTGAATTTCCGTCGGGAAACATCTCATCAAACTTTTTGAAAACGGCGGAGTGATTTTCGGCACGCCGGTCACTCAGCCTGAAACGTGACGCCCTTGGCATCACCACCGATTCAAACAGATAGGAGGCCCGGACTTTTCGCCCCTCATCTTTCGCTCTCTTCACAGAGGGGGGGGAGCGGTAAATGATCGGCGTAAAGCACGGCTTTTACCATCATATCTCCAAACAGAAACCGGACCAGGTTCTGGTAACCCTCTTCAGAATTCACCATTCCGTAGTGTCCGCTGTGGCTGTGGTGGGTATACGTTCTTGGTGCTCCCTGAACAGAAGCGTTACTGATCATTACAAGACCATCACTCATCGGTCCCACCGCAAGTTTCATCGCATAATAATCGCGATGATTGGTACCAACAAGGCAGAAAAAACGCTCAGAAGGAAACTTATTATTCAGAGAGTTTACTTGTGCTCCCGATGGCAGCCCAAGGTATTCTGCCATATTCTGACGATTAAAATTGTTCATATCCCACGTGCCAAGAAAGCGGGGTACGTTTGTTCCGCGGATATCAATCCCGTTATGGGGTGTTCCATAGGTAAAGACCTTATCCACACTGTTTTTCGCTTCCGGTTCTCCCACATTATCGTTCTGTAACAGACACCGCGCGATTAGTCCGCCCATAGAGTGAGCGACCAGGTAGACCTTAAACATCCTTTTTGCTTCATCATCATCTCCGCAAACCTGGTGTTTTACCGTTAGGATGAGCTCGCTGAGCTTCTTTGCGGCCTCTATGATGGATGGAGCTCCGCCGCCGCTTCCTATTTCTGAATCGGCATCATCATAATAGCGGTGAATGATGATGCTTTTGGCAGGAATTTCGCCCTCCAGTTCAGCACCGTTTCCGTAGTTATCTGCGTAACCATAATCTTTCATCAGGCGGATCAGTGGAGATTCAAAAATGTGTCGTTTGACTTCCCCGGTCCAATCCTGCCTGATTTTTGTTGAACCAAGATTAAATCCCATATAGGGTGTAGAAACGGTTTCATCGATTGCATCCTGCGTCATCGCATATCCGCGGATGTAGATTATTGGATAGAAAGGTGGTTTGATTCGCGGCATACCGTTACCTCAGGATTTGATGTTTAAACTTTTTAGAAGAGAACCGGATATTGTACTGATGATCGCATTTTGTAGTTTATTCATCTGCACAACGGCCAGCCCATGTTTTTTGATCGCTTTCATTTCGATCAGGTTTTTGTCGGACTGAAGGAGCCATTTAAACTCATCTTTACTCAGTTTTCCTTCCTCTAAAAGATGTGCGCGTCGTTCAAGATTCTCCTTCCGGCGAATGGCAAAATCAGTACCATCACTTACAATATCGTCGACATAATCCCGCCCAAACTCTTTACCGATATCGGCAAGATCTGATTTGAGAGTATTCAGAAATTGATTAAAATCGATCATTGGACATCTCCCGGCCTGATTTTCCCGCTTTCAAGCCCAATGATTGTATCAAATCCTTCAGCGATGTTTTCTTTTGCTTCAGTGATAAATACGTCTGACATCGTCCCGCTCTCTTCCCATAGGCTGAGAAATCCGCCCATCATTTCCCCGTCAGGGTCGATCATAATACGCCAGAGTCGGGCCGAATGATCATTGTCCGGTCGGCCGTTTGCAAATTCGTATGCTCTTTGAAGGCCAAGACGCAGCTGATCCGCCTGCTCTTTACGATCCTCGTACGGCTCTGTGGCTTGATTCATCAGATCGAGCGAAGCGACTTTCAGTTCTACAGCTTGTTGATAGGCGTTTTCGCTGTAAAGTGATATCGATGGTGCGCAGCTTTGAATGGTTAACAGTGCAATCCATAAAACGAAGATGGCTGCAGTTCCCCGATTACGTAAAATTCCCCCCGGCATGTTTACCTCCCGTATATTTATTTATCAATGATAACCCCTTATAAAACCCGGTGCCTTAATTTGTAATTAATCTATTTTAGCAGGCAGTAGCAAACACAAATTTATTTCCGATAAAAAAATATGAAAGTAGGGGAAGAGGACGAGGTGTAGGCAAAAGTGGAAAGGATCAAAAAAAAATCCGCTATTTTTAAATTAAAATAGCGGATTGTTAGATAACTTTCAGAACTGTAAATCTGTAAAACTGTAAAACTGAAATAGGTTAGTTGTCCCGGGTCAGCACACCTTTCAGGCGCTGAGCTTCTGTAGCTTGCTGACTGTTCGGGTAATTATCCAGAATTCGATTTACCATGCGGAGTGCGTTGGTATCATCCCCGGCCTCACGATAAGCTTGTGCGGCTTCCAGAAGATTCAACGGTGTGGTGGAATTATTCTCGTTCCATTCAGCGGCACGTACATACATTTCAGCAGCTTCTTCATAGCGGTCGAGTTCGGAAAGTATAATCGCATGGAGTGATATCGGGGCGACACCCATAATTCCACTTGGCACATCAAACCGCTGAATGCGATCAAGTGCATCTTCATAATTGCCGAGTTCCATTTCGGAAACGGCAGCATAATAGTTTGCAAGATTTCCGGCGGATGTTCTGCTATAGTTATCTGCAATCTGTACAAAACCAAGGGAAAAGTCATCTTCATCCCCTAAAAGAGCAGTTTCATAGTTGCCGCGCATAAATTGTTCTTCTGCTATTCCGAGAAGATCCTGCGCTTCCTGTTCCTGCTGACCTGAGTAGACAAAATAACCGACAATTAACCCGATTACGAGCAAAACGCCAAGCACTCCGCCAATGACGGTCGCTTTGTTCTGTTCGTAGTAATACATGAACCGTGAGGAATATTCTATCAGAATATCCTGTTCTAAGTCTTCTTTCTTAAGTCCCTTACTCATATAAAGCCGTTCAAATTATTTTATCTTTAAGCCGTGAAAGTTATCACTGTTTATCGTTTTAACCAAGTGAAATTGAACCTTCAATCTTATTTGGGAACAAAATTTTGAAAGAATTCAAAAAACACCACCTTAGAATGGATTGAACGGATAAATATTACTGACTGAGACATGAAAATATCATGAAAAGTGTGGATGTGGTAGTTGGTGAGTCAGTGTTATTGAGGTCGTACGTTGAAGTAAATCACACAATGTATGACTCTTTAATTGCCAGTGTCATTAAAGTTAGATTTGGGTTCAAATTAGTTATACCATACAGATTTTTAGAATGATAAAATTTGAAGCTCATCGTATTTTCGATCAGTTATTTCTTCTCTCTCGTGACGTTCGATAGCTCGGTGTAATTCAAAAACACACTTTATTTTGAATTTCAGCTTTTTAGCTATGGAGATAACATTTAGCCCCATTTGAGTCAGGCTGGTTTCATCTCTCCTTCGAACAGTTTTCCCATCTGTTTTTTTGTTGTTCCAAGTCGTAGAAGTGCTTTAATCATCAGATCTAATGATATACCTTGATCACCACCTTCAAGTTTGGCAATACGAGACTGGCTTGATCCAATGGCCTGTGCAAGCTGTTCCTGGGTCCAGCCTTTTTTTGCTCGTTGAGTTTTTACCAGTTTGCTGATATCCAGACGAATATCGATATAGGTTTCCTCTTCTGGTGTAAGTTCAAGAAAATCGGAGGCGGAGCCCACGCGATATCCTTTTTCTTCCAGTATTTTGCGTTTCTTCTTATCCATAATATTTCCAGTCTATCCTACTGTTTGTAATGAGACAGCCGTTTTTTGCATACATCTATGACTTTCATCGGTGTCTTTTGAGTTTTCTTGGCAAAGACCTCCAATATGACAATGGCATCATCATCGATGAAATAGATGATGCGCCATGTTTTATTCTTGCCATTGATTCGGAGTTCATGACATTTATTTCCAACCGCTGGCATGGGTCTGGAATCCGGCATTTCAACCATATCACCTTTTTGAAGCCTTCTTAACAGAAAACCGGCTTTGAGTCTGGCATCTTCTGAAAAAGGAGGTGTCTTTACTTCACCCTGAATCCACACTAGTGGTTTATCATTTTCAGACATAGCTTAATATGTCGAATTTGACATAAATACGCAATAACATAGCCCGGAATTCTACAAGCATTTAAGCGGGTTTGGCTGCCCATAGATTAAAGAAAAGGCAATGCAATTGTAGAAATTCCGAGTTTTCAGCACTTAAATACCAAACCGCTATTCGACGTCTTTTATGGAATTATAATTTCTTATACAAATAAATATATGCAGTATAAAAGTTGGTCCGACAGCGGTAAATCAACTAATTAAACTTAAATATTTACATCAGGAGAGATCAGCAGAGAGTTCATTTTTTGTTAAAACTCCGCTTTGCAGGGTGTAAAGCGAATCACACCGGGATGCAATTTCCTCTTCGTGAGTGATCAGTACGATGGAGAGGTCACGATCTTTACGCAGTTCAAATAACATGGATAGAATCAGTTCTGTATTCGTTTCATCGAGGTTACCGGTGGGTTCATCGGCGAGTATGATGGACGGATCGTTCATCAGCGCCCGCGCCATGGAGACCCGCTGCTGTTCACCGCCGGAAAGTTGTGAGGGACGGTGAGTCAGACGGCTTCCCAGGCCGAACCGTTCCAGCAGGGCAGAGGCTTTTTTTTCCGCGGTTTTTTGACCGATTCCTTTGATGAATGCCGGCATCATTACGTTTTCGATGGCTGTAAATTCGGGCAGCAGATGGTGAAACTGGAACACGAACCCAACACTATTGTTTCTGAAATCTGCAAGCTTATCCGGCTTCAGTGAATAGACTGAATCTCCTTCCCAGTAAACGTCGCCACTATTGGGGCGATCGAGTCCGCCGAGAATATGCAAGAGGGTGCTTTTCCCACAGCCGCTGGACCCCACAATGGCTACAATTTCGGAAAGGGCCACAGAGAGTTCAATGTCTTTCAGGATTTCGAGCTTGCCGGTGCCTGCATCTGTATCAAAAGATTTGGCGATGTGTTCAGCCCGTAATACCGGTGTGCCGGTTTGTGTCATGGTTTGCTGTTTTGGAATTCTGGATAAATGATAGAATCAATGTGGGTGCATTTAGCCGTTTCTGTATTGATCTCGGCTATGACTCCACACAGCCGGTTCTCTTTATCGGCCACAAGGAATCGCTGAGGTGTACCGAGCAGAAACCGGTTGATAGATGTTTTCTTTTTCATGCCAATAACGGAATTGAAAGGACCTGTCATGCCCGCGTCTGTGATGTAGCCGGTTCCCTGCGGAAATATCCGTGCATCATTGGTGGGAACGTGCGTATGTGTGCCCACGATTACGGATACCTGTCCGTCGAGATGCCAGGCCATGGCCAGTTTTTCAGCGGTGGCTTCGGCATGGAAATCAAGAAAAATGATATCGGTTTCCTCTTTGATTCGTTTTATCGCCCATTCCGAGGTTGCAAATGGATCGTCGATTTGCTGCATAAATGTTCGGCCCTGCAAATTTAACACCCCGATTTTTTTATCACTTCCCGGCAGATCATAGATTCCAAAACCAAATCCCGCATTCCCTTTGGGATAGTTGAGCGGACGAAGCAGGTTGGGGTCTGTTTTCATGTACGAGAAAATCTTCCATTTATCAAACGAGTGATTTCCGCCGGTAATTACATGTACGCCAATATCATAGAGCCGCTGAACAATAGTCCGGTTAATACCGCGCCCTTCGTGGGAGTTTTCACCGTTGGCGATCACAAAATCGGGTTGATGTTTATCAAGAAGGGGAGGGAGCATCGTTTCGAGAAATTCGAGACCCGATTCGCCTACAATATCTGCTATAAAAAAAATCTTAACCGTGTCTGCTGCCATATCTGGTTGTTAAATTTTAACGGGCAAATGGAGCAAGGTACAAAATGTAGAGCTCAGGATTGGAGTGTTCTTGATTGATCCTATGGATGATTTCACTCTGGATTACGTTACATATCCGGCCACAGAGATGAAGTGGCTCAGGCTTCCGGCGAGAACAAAGATGTGCCAGATCCCGTGAGAAAAGCGGTGTTGGCTGTCGAGAACATAAAATATCACGCCAAATGTGTAGAACATTCCACCGGCAATAAGCCAGTAAAAACCGGCTGTTGCAAGATTACTCACCAGTGGATCGATTACAATAATAACCAACCAGCCCATCAGGAGGTAAATGATGAGCGGCAGGATCCGGTGTCCTTTACTTGGAATAAGATCAATGATAATACCGAGCGTAGCCAGCCCCCAGACGATGGCAAAAATGGTCCACCCGAGATCCCCGCGAAGTGTAACAAGCGTAAATGGCGTATATGTTCCTGCAATAAGCAGGTAAATGGAGACATGATCGAGTTTCTGGAAGATTTTTTTCAGCTTCCCCTGTACACTGTGGTAGAGTGTTGAAAATGTGTAGAGTGTGGTGAGCGTGGCTCCGTAGATAATAAAACTGGTAATTTTCCAGGCATCACCGCGGGTTACGGCAAGGTAGATCAAAAAAATAAATCCAACAGCCGATAAGATGGCTCCGGCAAGGTGGGTATAGCTGTTAAATCGTTCGCCTTTATACATAGTGCTTCTCAAACCTAAATATTGTCGATCCCATTCCGCTGGATGGGTCAGGAGATTTCGGTAATCAATTTCTCCATCTTGCCGTTGATCTCACGCATCAAAAGCTCCTCACTTTCCTCAGTAGCTGCAACTTCCTGCCGCAGTTCAAACAGTTCTCCTGCGATGCTGAGAGATGCGAGGATCATAGCCGTAGAGTCGGGCTGATTGGTAAGCTCCTGGCGGTAAATTCGGAATTTTTCATCAACAAATCCCGCAATTTTTTTCATGCTTTCCACCTCGCCTTCTTCCACTTTCAATGGAATCTGTTTGCCGAGTATGGTCACTTTAATAGACTGCATGGAGATCCCGTTATTCTATATGTTTATTAATTTTATTGATCAGGCTCTTCACCTGGTGCCGCATGGCAATTCGTTCTGATTCACTGATCTCAGAGAAAATATCGCCCTGTTTTTTCTGAAGTCCTTCCAGCTTGTCCTTAAGCCGTAAATTTTCACGTTTCAGATCTTTATTCTGTTTTTTCAGCAGGGTAACCTGCTGACGAATCTGATCCAGGTAGTTTTTAAAGGTCTCTTTTTGTGAACCAAGGTCGGCCATGGGTAACAGAGGCTTATGATCTTAACTTTGCGTCGTAGGTGCGTTCAAGTTGATGTACAACTTTTTTAACAATAGGTTCCACATCCTTGATCGACAATGTTTTATTAGAATCTAAAAAAGAGAGCCTAAAAGCAATACTTTTTTTATTGGATCCGATATTCTCTCCTTCATAAACGTCGAACACCTCAATAGATTTTAGTACAGATCCCGCTTCTTTACGGATCGATTGCTCCAGTTCCGATGCTCTCACGTCCTGGTCGACAATGAATGCGGCATCAAAATCAAATGCCGGGAAACGGGAGACTTTCTGAAACCGGATATCACGGTGAATTGCATCGATAGCAGAGAGTTCCGTGATGTTGATTTCTGCAATGTATGCGGCGTGATCAATATCGAACCCTTTTCGAAGCTTCTCGTCAACCACGGAGATCGATCCAACCACTGCTTCACCGATGGTGTAGTTGAGTCGGTAATTACTCACAGCTTCTTGTTCCACCATTTCGGCGATACCAAGCAGTTCAAAAAGGGCTTCAACGTCTGCTTTCAAATCAAAAATATTGAAAGTCTTCGCATCCCCGGTCCAGGAGTCGTGGGATTTATAACCGCATAATCCCAGCAGCAGATGCGTGTGCTCTTCCACACCATCCACCCAGGTTCCGTCATCAGAAGCGTTGAAAACGTGACCAATTTCGAAAAACCGGAGCTGCTCTTCGTTTCGGTGAAGATTGTATTTTACCGCCTTCAGAAAGCCGCCGGAGAGATGGGGGCGAAGCGTTGTATTTTCCTGGGATACAGGATTTAGTGTGTCGATATGATTCCCCTCATGCGACAGAAGCGTGGCCTCTTTTTTGGAGAGGAGCGAATTCGTTGTGATCTCTTTATATGCGAGAGACACAGCATAACCGCGAATTCTCTCAACCAGATTCTCCCAGTCGGTGAGCGGTTCCGGTGTTACAAAGGGAGCCGTATCTGGACGCGGGATCCGGTTGTAATCATACACCCGGCCCACTTCCTCAATCAGATCCACTTCCCGTGAAACATCCGGACGGAAATGAGGAACCGTGCAGTTCAAAGTGTTTTCATCTGTTTGCTCGGTTTCAAATTCCAGGAGATTCAGAATCTTTTCCGACTCCTCCAGGGAGAGATCCGTACCCAGCAGCGAATTAATCCGTGAAATCCTGACCGATACCTTTTTCTGCTCAGGTTTTACCGGGTGGATATCAGCGTAGCCATTCACGACACTGCCGCCGGTGACTTCTGCAATCAGGTCTGCCGCACGTTTGGCTGCACGAACCTGCAGTGTTGGGTCGATACCACGCTCAAAGCGGTAGGAGCTGTCGCTTTGCAGGGTAAGCGCCTTGGATGCCTTTCGGATGGATGAAGGATCGAAATAGGCGCTTTCAATGAGAATGGTTTTGGTTTGATCGGTTACTTCCGAATCTTCTCCGCCCATCACACCGGCTACTGCAACCGGCTCTTTTTCATCACAAATAAAAAGTGTTCCGGCAGGTACGGTTCGCTTTACATCATCGAGCGTGGTGAAGGTTTTTTCTTCATCAAAATCCTGGACAATAATTTTTTTGCCGGCGATCTTGTCGTAGTCAAACGCGTGAAGCGGCTGACCGATCTCATGAAGCACATAATTGGTGATATCCACCACGTTGTTAATGGGCCGCAGACCGATGGAGAGAAGTCTCTGTTTCAGCCAATTCGGGGATTCCTCTACCGTAACCCCTTCAACCATAAAAGCGGCGTAACGATGGCATTTCTCACTGTTTTTGATGGAGATCTCAATTGAATCAGATAAGTCATTTGCTGGTTTATCAACCTGGGTGTACGGAGATGAGAGTTCTGCCTCAAGGACGGCTGCAAGATCTCGTGCAACACCGATATGGCAGGCGGCATCAGGGCGATTTGGCGTCAGCCCGATTTCAAGAACCGTATCCTGTTCGATATTGAGGGCCTCATTGAGCGGAGTTCCGATTTTGAGATCATCATTCAAAACCATAATTCCGGAGTGATCTTCACTCAGTCCGAGTTCTGCTTCGGAACAGATCATTCCTGATGAACTTTCACCGCGGAGTTTCATTTTTTTGATGGTCAGATATTCTCCGTTTGGCATCGGTTCGGGCATGGTGGCACCTACTTTTGCAACGGCTACTTTTTGTCCTTTAGCAACATTGGGTGCTCCGCAAACAATCTGAGATACTTCATCACCGGTATTTACATCACAGAGCTGCAGTTTATCCGCATTTGGATGTGACCGAACAGCCTGAACTTCACCGACGACCATTTTGTCAAAACTATTACCGATCTGTTCAATCTCTTCCACTTCAAGACCCAGAAGCGTGAGTTTATCTGCAATTTCATTCGGGTCGAGATCGGTTTCTACGTACTGTCTGAGCCAGTTAACAGAAATTTTCATAATCTAAAATATATAAAGCGTTTGATGAGCGTAAACTTATTTGAACTGTCGGAGAACCCGGATGTCATTTTCATAGAGGGTCCGGATGTCGTCAATACCGTAGCGCAGCAGGGCGATCCGATCCACTCCCATTCCAAAAGCGAAACCGGTGTACGTTTCTGAATCCACATCAACGGCGTCGAATACGTTGGGATCCACCATGCCGGCACCCAGGATTTCAAGCCACTGACCGCCTTTTTCATTGTTCCACCAGATATCCATTTCAAGGCTTGGTTCCGTGAAAGGAAAGAAGGAGGGACGCACCCTGTATTTTACGTCGCTTCCGTACATCAGTTTGGCGAACATCACCAATGTTTCGATGAGCTCACCGAGGGTTACATTTTCATCCACATAAAGGCCTTCCACCTGGTTGAACTGGAAGTAGGATTTTGCCGTAACCGCTTCATTTCGGTAGACGCGTCCCGGCATAATCGATCGGATAGGCGGCTGGGTATCTTTCATCAGCCGGATCTGTACGGGCGATGTATGTGTTCTCATCACCAGGTTTTCATCAGGATTTTCCTCCGAGCGCTTCACGAAAAATGTATCCTGCATATCCCGGGCGGGATGGTCAGGGGGAAAGTTCAGCGCCGTAAAATTGTGAAAATCGTCTTCCAGCTCGGGTCCGTCAGCAATATTAAAACCGAGGCGCAGGAAGATCTGTTTGATTTCGCGCAGTGCCCGGGTCAGCGGATGGAGAGAGCCGGTGTACTTTGGAGTGACCGGAAGGGAGATATCATCCGCTGCACCGAATGTGACGGCTTCTTTCCCGGATAAACTCTCTTTTGCGGAATCAAAGCGTTCCTGGGCAAGATTTTTCACCTCGTTCATCGCTTTACCCATGGCGGCTTTCTGGTCATTCGGTACTTGACCCATGAGCTTAAACATATCCTGAACTTTTCCATTACGCGAAAGAAATTCGAGCCTGAACGCTTCAAGTTCCTCTTCTGAGTTGATGGTGAACGAGTCTATCTCCTGTTTCAGAGAGTCAATTTTTTCGATCATAAACGATGGATATGTTCTGTAGCGTTTGGTGTGAAAGTTAACGGCGGTTCGTTATTGGCAAAATAGCGGTGAGATTATATAAAAAAACCGGCAGTCCAATTTACGGGAACTGCCGGTTTATAGAAATGTACAGCAAACCGTTACTTCGCGGCTGCGTTTACAATTTCAGAAAATGTTTCAGGATCGCGCACTGCGATATCCGCCAACATTTTACGGTTGATCTCCATCTCATTGGATTTCATACCGTTAATAAGTTTGGAATAGGTGGTTCCGTTCAGGCGGGCAGCGGCGTTGATACGAGTAATCCATAGCCTTCGAAAATTCCGTTTCCGGTTTTTTCGGTCGCGGTATTGGTACAAAAGACCTTTTTCAACCGCGTTTTTAGCAACAGTATAAACGTTTTTACGTCTGCCCCAGTAACCTTTCGCCTGGTTTAAAATCTTCCGGCGACGGCGACGGGAAGCCACCAAATTTCTTGATCGTGGCATTTTTGTAACGTTTTAAAAAGTTAATATTTATCGGAAGCGTTAGCTGTAGGGGAGAAGTTTTTCGATCGATTTCTGATCGTTCTCGTGTACGAGAGTACTTTTCCCGAGCTCATTTTTCCGTTTTGGTGATTTCTTGGTCAAAATATGGCGTTTAAACGCTTTCTTGCGCTTCAGTTTTCCTGAACCGGTTCGTTTGAAGCGTTTCTTAGCACCACTGTTAGATTTCATTTTAGGCATAGTATCTTCTATTATCCTGAAAATTTAAAGACTTGCAATATAGGAAGTTTAAGTTTCCGAATAAAGAGTAGATCAACTTTTTTCAGGGGACAGTATCATAATCATCCGGCGACCTTCCATCGTGGGCCTGGACTCTATTTTACTGATGTCGCTGAGCTCCTCTGCAAGATTCATAAGAAGCTCTTTTCCCTGTTCGGTGTACAACATGTCACGGCCGCGAAATTGCACGGTAGCTTTTAATTTATCCCCATCTTCAAGGAATTCACGCGCATGGCGTGTTTTAAATTCAAGATCATGATCATCCGTCTGCGGGCGGAAACGAAGCTCTTTCACCTGGATGGTGTGCTGTTTCTTTTTGGCTTCTTTTTCTTTCTTCTTCTTCTCATACATGAATTTTCCAAAATCGATCACCTTGCAAACGGGTGGTTTTGCATTAGGTGCTACTTCTACCAGATCTTTTTTAAACTGCTCTGCAATCTGGAGAGCCCTTTCAAGGGATACGATTTCGTGTTCTTCATCCGGACGGATTAACCGAACTTCGTCGGCGCGAATTTCGTCATTGATATTCGGCCGGTCATCATTCCGTTTTCTTCTTTGAATTCTGCGTCTTGCGATAAGTTACCTCAATGTTTAATTAACTGTTATGTTCAGGTGGCAAATGTTTCTCTGTCACCTCTGTGTCTAATTTATAAATAAAATCTTTAAGTGAAAACGTTCCAATGTCACCCTGTTTATGTCTTCGGGCGGAGACGGTTCCGCTTTCCTGTTCTTCTGAACCCACAATAACCATGTATGGTATTTTGGACGTTTCCGCATCCCGTATTTTAGAACCGATTTGTTCACTTCTGTGATCAGTCTCTACCCGTATTCCGATTTTCTTCAGCTCTGCGGCTACTTCATCAGCATATTCTGAATAATCTTCGGAAATGGGCAGTACTTTAACCTGGAGCGGTGACAGCCAGAGCGGGAAATCTCCGGCAAAATGTTCGATCAGTATACTAACAAATCGCTCCATTGATCCAAACGGTGCCCTGTGGATGATCACCGGTCGGTGTTTTTCATTATCCGAACCTACATAGGTGAGGTCAAATCGTTCCGGCATCACATAATCAACCTGAACGGTTCCAAGCTGCCATTTTCTGCCGATGGCATCGCGAATAATGAAATCAATTTTGGGTCCGTAAAAACTCGCTTCACCTTTAGCGATGCGATATTTGAGTCCCATCTCATCGGCTACTTCACGAATTTCATTTTGCGCGCGATCCCAGTATTCGGAGTTTCCGCCATATTTTTTCTCATTATCATCGCGGAAGGAAAGACGAATATCAACCGGCATTCCAAATGTGCTGAATACGTGTTGTGTAAGCTCAATCGTGTGTTTGATTTCACCTTTCAGCTGATCGTGTGTGCAGTAGATGTGCGCATCATCCTGCGTAAATCCGCGAACGCGCGACAGTCCGTTTAATTCGCCGGATTGCTCGTAACGATAAACACTTCCAAACTCTGCGAGTCGGATCGGCAGCTCCCGGTAGCTTCTCAGGTCTGAGGAGTAGATGCGGTGGTGATGCGGACAGTTCATCGGTTTGAGCATATACTCATCACCTTCAACCCCAAACGGATTAAACTGCGAATCCTGGTAGTAGGGGTAGTGCCCTGACGTTTTGTAGAGCTCAAGATTGGCAATGTGAGGAGTAATGACCTCTTTGTAACCGCGTTCGAGCTGTTCCTCGCGTAAAAATGCTTCGAGTGTTCTGCGCAGTGTTGTTCCGTTTGGAAGCCACATCGGCAGGCCGGGCCCCACCATGGAGTCCATCATATAGATTTTCAGCAGCTTGCCAAGTTTCTTATGGTCTCGGCGTTTGGCCTCTTCAAGCTGTTCAAGATGCTCTTTCAGCAATTTCTGTTTTGGAAAAGAAACCCCGTAAATTCGGGTTAGCTGTTTGCTCTCCACATCACCCCGCCAGTAAGCTCCAGCCAGGCTGGTCAGTTTTACCGCCTTCACCAGCCCTGTATGAGGGATGTGGGGTCCGCGGCAGAGATCCGTAAAGTTTCCCTGCTTATAAAAGGTGATCGTTGAATCTTCGAGGTCCTCAATCAGGTCCACTTTATATTCATTATTCCGTTCCTTGTAAAATTTGAGAGCCTCCTGCTGACTCACCACTTCACGGGTGAACTCCGATTTGTTACGGGCCAGTTCAATAATTTTGTTTTCAACTCTTTCAAGGTCATCCTGCCCAAATGAGTGGTCACCAAAATCGATATCGTAATAAAAACCGGTTTCAATAGGAGGGCCAATTCCAAATTTTGCATTCGGGTAAAGTTCCTGAACGGCTTCGGCAAGCAGGTGGGCTGATGAGTGCCAGAACGTATACTTTCCGTCTTCGTTATCCCATGTATTTATACTGATTTCACCATCTTCGGTAAGTGGCAGGTCAAGATCAAGAATGGAGTCGTTAAATGTGATGCTCAGAGCATTCCTTGCAAGGCCTGTGGAGATACTTTCGGCAACCTGGTAGCCGGTTGTCTGTTTCGGAAATTCTTTTTGAGCGCCGTCGGGTAGGGTTAGAGTAATAAGATCGTCAGGCATCAGTTTTTTTGAAATACTCTTTTAAATGGAGTTAAATTTAATATATTGCAATGTAGTGCAGTGTCACTTAAAATACGAAATCATTCCGTAGCATTAAACTATAATATCATCACGAATACCGGAATTGGGATGACCGGTCTGAGAGTTTAATAAATTTAGGTTTTACAATTTTAACGACATACAATTTTTAAGGCCACAACACACAACATTTACGGCTGGGGGAACCCGAGAGTGGTAGCGCGGTAGAACTCTATCTCCAATGTTGGATATGGTTTTAGGATGAAGAGGAAAAACTAAGAGACCGATACGTTGTATACACAATCAAATCAATCGTTTTTTAACAGCGAATCGATATTTGTTGTCGATATCGATTCACTCTACATATTGGACGCAAATTCACATGCAATTGAACAGTATGGCTATTCGATTGATGAGCTGAAATCAAAAAAAATTACTGATCTTGGCAAACGAGTAGAACTGACTGGATTTGAAGGCCCGGACCTGGATCAATCCGTGATTCATCCAAGGGACGTATGGGTTCACCGAAGTAAAGATGGGACTGAATGGATGGTTCAGATGACTCACCAAAAATTCAGGCATGCCGGCAGAGCTGTCAAAATGGCCATTGCGCATAATATCGACCATCTTATATCTGATGATGAGGTTCAGATCAGCCGATTGCCAAAAATTGACCTGATCCGTACACAGATGCCATTTGGGCTGATTGAGTGGAATTCAAAGCTGGTTGTACAGGATTTTTCTGAAAAAGCAGAGATGATATTTAGTGCTGATCATGCAGAAGTCATCGGGAAAAAAGCGGAAGATCTCTTATTTCTGCCGGATAAATTTGTAAATCAATTTCGCGAACGAATTTCATCCCGAATTGAAAACGGGGATACTTATTTTGTGATAGAATCAAAAATTGAAGATCCGCTCTACGATCAGAAAATCTGTTTGTGGCATAACACGGTTATGCGCAGTGAAAATGGGGAGCTGTTGAGCGTGTATTCGCTGATTGAAGATGTCACCGATCAGAGAAAATCGTATGTTGAACTTCAGAAGTCGGAAACCAAATTCCGTGTGATGAACGAACAGTCGTTCGTTGGAATCTATATTCTGAAAGACCGGTCATTTGTGTATGCAAATCCCAGGCTGACTGAAATTACCGGTTATAGTGAAAAGGAGCTTCTGGACGATATTAAATTCAGGGATCTCGTTCATCCAGATGACATTGCACATGTGAATGAACAGCGTAAAATCTGGGAGGCAAATCCTAAAGAATCGTATGATTTCAGCATAAGAATCATCTCAAAATCAGGGGAGGTTCTGCACATTAAGACATACGGTTCATCCATTGAAAAGGATGGTGAACGGGCTCTTTTAGGTGTTGTAACTGATCAGACCCAGCAGATAAAAGCCCTCGAAAGTTACCAGTCTCTTTTCGATTGTATAAACGACAGTATGTACATCCAGGATGTAGACGGAACGTTTATTGAGGTTAATAAAGAGGTCGAAAATACCACCGGATACTCAAAAGAAGAGATTATCGGGAAAGATCCTTCATTTCTCGCTGCTCCCGGAAAAGTGGATATGGAGGACGCAAACCGAAAGTTTAAAAAAGCTCTCACCGGTAAACCTCAGTCATTCCGGTGGTGGGGGAAAAAGAAAAACGGTGAGATATACCCAAAAGACATCAAACTTTCACAAGGTAATTTTTTTGGTCAGGATGTTGTGATCGCCGTTGCAAGAGATGTAACGGAACAGGTGCGGCGGGAAGAGGAGTTGAAGCGCAACGAGGAGTTATTTGAACAGCTTTTCAGAAATTCGCCTCTCGGTATTGCCATGCTGAACAGGGATTCTGAAATTGTGCAGGTGAACGACAGTTTTGAGTCGATGTTCGGGTATTCGGAAGATGAAATTGTAGGGGAAAACCTGGATGATCTGATTGTACCTGAATCAGAGATCGAAGAAGCTAAGGCCTTGTCTGACCGTAAAACCACATTTACACTCACTAAAAGAAGAAAGACAAAATCGGGCGAGCTGATTGATGTATTTATCTATGGTGTGCCAGTTGTGATTGACGGGGAGACAATTGCAATCTATGGAATATATACCGACATCACCGATCGTATTCGTGCCGAAGATAAAGTAAAGCAGTCTCTGGAGGAGAAAGAGATTCTGCTTGCCGAGATTCACCACCGGGTGAAAAACAATCTTGCCGTGATCACCGGGTTACTGGAGCTTCAATTTCACAATCTTGAAAGTGCTGAAGCGAAGAGCGCACTCCGCGATAGCCAGATGCGAATTAACTCCATGGCCCTGATTCACGAAAAACTATATCAGAATGAAAGTCTGTCGAATATCGATTTTGGGGTGTATATCGATGAGCTGGTTCGTGTGATTGTGAAATCTCACAGCAAAGAAGGGGTTAATGTAAATGTGAAGATGGAGGCGGACCCCATTGATTTACCCATTACCAAAGCGATTCCGTGCGGACTGATTATCAACGAGATTGTGACCAACTCAATGAAATATGCATTTCCGGCCGATCATGAAAACCCTGAGATTGCCATTCAGCTGAAGCAGAAAAACGGAGGGGCACAAATACTGATCTCCGATAACGGTATTGGCTTGGAGAAACCGTTCGAGCAGATGGGTGGGAATTCCCTGGGTACACTGCTCATCCGAACTCTCAGCAGCCAGCTTGAGGCGGAAATGGATGTAGACGGCTCCGATGGGACCTGCTATAAATTGTCCTTTGATCTCGAGAAATCGTAAGAAGGTACTTCCCGGAACCTTATCAACGAAAAAATTTCGCGAATTCTCCGATGACTGATTTTGGATGACTTAGCACTGATACGACACTTTCTCAAATTGAATATTTGCCATTCCGATGCTATTTGCTTGAAAGGAAAAAACTCCCGTCCCTCTAAATTTTCTCTATGACAGGCAATTATTTAAAGCGGAACGTTTCATGTTCAAATTGCAGAAGCAGGTCTGTAAGAGAAGCGAATGCCCGCGCAGACCGGCCGGCAGTCCACTTTGCTTCTCTCCAGTATACGCCTGAATTTGATTTTGAGTGACTCTCACTCATCCAGTCTACACGTCCGGTCACGGTCCCATCTGCTATTAACAGGTTGTATCGTACATATGTAGTCAATCCTATATCGCGCCCTTCTGTATTGATGCTCATCAATTCCCGGTCTCTTTCAATGCGGTGCCCCTCTCTGATTAGAGTTTCTGAAATCGTATCAAAAAGTTCATCATCAGACAATGATGTCTCAATAATCACCTGATTTGCCTCAGAGGGTATTTGATTTGATACTCTTTCATCAATTATATCCTGTGTATGAATGCACGATACAAAAATGAATAGTAACGAGCTTAGGAAATACGTTTTTTTCAAGGTGAACCATCTTTTTTCTGATTATATGTACATACTCACTTGCATAAATGCCGATAATAGGCAAAAAACAATAGTGGTTCAATTCCCCGATCCCATGAGCAGGTAATGATTTTAATATCATCTCTGAAAAGCATTCCATCATTCTGTACAATATTTGTACAATCCCTCTTTACCTAAATATTACCTTCATAATTTAAAATTATATTGAATAAAGGTGCAATCTAAAAATCAACGATTGGGGCATTATGGGAAAAGAAATCAAGTCACCATTTTTTAATAAATTATCAAGACGTGAATTTGTAAAAGCATCATCCATAACGGCAGGAGGTCTTTTACTGGGATCATTGCCGCTCGGTACGTCGGCTTATGCAGCCGGCAGTGATATGCTGAAAATAGCACTGATCGGATGCGGCAGCAGAGGGACAGGTGCCGCGGCTAACGCATTGAGTTCAACTGAGGGAGTACAGCTTGTTGCAATGGCGGATATCCTGGAAGAACAGCTTGCTGACAGCTATAGAATATTGTCCACCCGCTATGCTGATACGGATAAAGTAAATGTGCCGGAAGAGCATAAATTTGTTGGGTTTGATGGTTTTAAAGATGCAATCTCACTGGCGGATGTTGTGCTTCTCACAACTCCAACATTTTTCAGGCCGCTCCATTTTGATGAGGCAGTCCACCAGGGAAAGCACGTTTTCATGGAGAAACCGGTAGCTGTTGATCCTGCAGGTGTTCGCCGGGTGCTTGAAGCCGGTAAGAAGGCGAAGGAGCAGAATCTGAACGTGGTGGTAGGTCTGCAGAGACGTTATGATATGCGCTACCGCGAACTTCACAGGCGCCTGCAGGATGGTCAGATCGGAGAGATTATTTCGGGACAGGTTTACTGGAACCAGGGCCCGTTTTTTATCCGGGAACGACAGCCGGGATGGTCAGAGCTTGAACATCAGATAAGAAATCATTTTCATTTTATCTGGCAGGCAGGCGATCAGGTTCTGGATCAGATGATTCACAACATCGATGTGGCAAACTGGTACCTGGGTGAGCATCCGGTCACTGCACAGGGTATGGGCGGACGCGAAGTGCGGACCGGTAAGGAGTACGGGCAGATTTTTGATCACAATTTTATCGAATATACCTATCCGAGCGGTGCCGTTATTTCTGCACAGTGCCGGCAGATACCGGGTGTTTTTAATATCGTAACCGAGCGGTTCAACGGCAGCAAAGGATTTCTGTCGACCGGCGGGCCCGAAGGCCCCACGATACACGACCGAAGAAAGAATGAACTATTTCGGTATGAGGGTGAGGACGATCCGAGTCCGTATGATCATGAACACGTAGAGCTGTTTGATGCGATACGGAGCGGGAATACAATCGACAATACGGAATACGCATCTATATCAACCATGACCGCAATTATGGGCTTTATGGCAACCTATTCCGGGCAATTTCTGGAATGGGATGAAGCTTTGAATTCAGATAAACGAATGTATCCGCACCATGACCTGCTGCCGGAAGATGTGACCTGGGATACCCCGGCTCCGGTACAGCCGAAAGAAGATGGATACTATCCGGTTCCGGTGCCCGGCGTAACTGAAGTACTCTGATTTTAAATTTTGTTATGCAAAATCAGATGATCGGAATTCAGGGTTGTTTCCCGTTTCGATGTGGTAATATTTAGTTCATTAAATTTGAATTGACCCGGCTGCTCAACAAATGTTAATCCTGTAATTTGTTTAACAGACGAATTCCGTTCATCATCGCCCGCCCGTCGTGGTAATTTGTTTTCCAGATATGACCTTTGGCGTCGTACCTGGAGTCGGGCGATTTATCCAGGCCGGATTCATACCACCCACCATATTCGTGATCGATGAAATATTCGTTAATGTAGTCCCACATCTGCAGGAAATAGCGTTGATACTCCATTTCATCATCCGGGTATAGCAATGACATCAGCAGCAGTGCATTTAATCCTTCTGCCTGTGCCCACCATGTTTTTGTATCACGAACAACAACAAGATCTTCGTCTTTATCGAAATAATACCCTCCATCATAAAAACCCCCATTTTCATGATCCCAACCGGTTTTGAGCGAGTGATCCACCATCTGTTTTGCATAGTGGTGTGTCGTGGAATCATTCCGGATTCCAAGTGTTTCCGAGGCTTCGATCATTAAAAAAGCTGTTTCTACATCGTGCCCGAAAGAGACGTGGTCGAAATAGTAATTTTCCTCTCTGACCTGATCCGATGAATCGCGGTAAGACACCGGTGTCCAGTCCGCTTCAGAAAAGAGTACCAGGTAACCCGGGTCGATTCGGATGGTATCCCGTATGAGTGTAAGCATTTCGTTTAGCCGCTCTTCCAGCAGGGGATCGGGCCATACATGGTAAAGTTCTGTAAACGCTTCAAGCAGGTGAATGGATGAGTTTTGATCTTTTGGGGGAGTGCGATCGAGTCCGGTTGTGAGCGGAGTTCCGTCCCGTTCCATAATATTGAAATAACCACCATGTTCGGCATCGTATGAATGGGTTTCAAGCCATTGGAAAGTATCAACTGCCAGTTCAAGGGCATCCTGATTGCCGGTTGCCTTTACGTATGCTGCCAAACCGTAGATCGCAAAAGCATTTCCATAGGCCTCTTTTATCGTGCGGTCGTTGAGATTTTGCACAACCGAGTCTTCTCTGCTGACCTGGTTATAAAAACCGCCATATTCCTGATCCCACATCACTTCTTTTAAATAGTGGAATCCGTGTTCAGCGGCTTTTAGTAAACGGTCAGTTTCCTTGTCATCAACAAACTCAGCAGCAATGGATGCTGTCCAGATGAGCCGGGACTGCGATACAATCATCCGTGGCTGCTGATCGTCCGCATTCCACTGGTAATTAAACCGGGTGTTGAATCCTCCGGATTCTTCATCCACTGATGCCGGATACCACGGATTTAAGATGTGATTCATCAGATGAGATTTAAACTCCCCGGAGAGCGACTTCCGTAATTCAGGATCAAGCGTGCCGGCAGGATTTCCGGCATGTTCATCACTGGCATTACATGCAGCAAATATCAGAACGGGCAGTAGAATGACAATTAAAATAAAACTGGTCATCTTTGTGAGTCTAACTCTGTAGTTGAACATTATTAGCGGAAAAAATTAATTGAACTTCGTGCAGGATCACTTTGATCTCTGAAAATATCTTTGACAGGTTACTAAATATTCTAAGCAGAATCACAACGGTTTACGTGAATTAGAAGAGCAATCAATTAGTTAGCGGATTGAAGCTGTCTTGAATAAATAAAACATGATACTGTGTTTTTCAGCAAAGCCCTCTTTTATTAAATGAGTGATCTGATACCTGGACGTGATGATCCAAAATGGATATGATTAAGGCTAAGTAACTCAACACTGTTTTCTCTCTCCCTGGTAAATCGGCTTATTCATTGTTTATTCAATTTAGGGCAGTTACAAGATTTATATAAATATCTGCCTTTTATATATAACGGTTATTGTCAGCAGAATAAATATGTTTTTGTACATATAAAGAGACATTAACATTTAAAAAAATATTTCAGAGGGGAAATATGGGAAATATAAAAAAAGTTAATCCCTATACTCACGAACCTAAAAAGGGAGTATCCTGGAGAGCTATTTTTGCAGGAACGTTGACGGTATTATCAATTCTGCTGATTCTCAATCTAATAGGACTCGCTATTGGACTGGGTACCATCGAGCCTACCGAGGATGCCAACCCATTGAGCGGAATTGGTACCGGGGCCTTGATTTGGTGGGTCGTCAGTAATTTAATTGCACTCTTTGCAGGTGGATTTGTTGCTGCCCGTGTCGGTATTTCACTTACTGATATCAGTGGTGTTGTTCAGGGAATTATGACTTGGGCTCTGTATACGCTTATCTCAATATGGCTATTAACCACGGTGGCCGGTACCATTATATCGGGTGTCGGAAGCGTGGTTGGCGGTGTGATTTCCACAACTGGAGATGCTGCAGGCGATGCAATTGCACCGGCGATTGAAAGGGCTGTTGAAGATCTTGACGAATCCCTTGACGATGCTAAAGAAGAAATTTATGCTCTGATGAGAGATGCCGGAACGGATCCTGATGAACTGGAATCTGATGTAGAGGAAGGCGTCGCTCAGGGTCTCAGGGATGGTGACGTAGAACAGGCTTTCAGAAATGCCCGTAACAGAATAACCCAGACCTTCGAAGAGGTGGACAGGGATGAGCTCGTCAACATTCTGGCAGAACGGACCGATATGTCCCGGGGTGAAGCTGAGCAAGCTGTAGATAATGCACTGGCCGATTATGAATCACTGCGTCAGGATGTTGAAGAATTCCTTGCCGAGGCCGAAGAGGAGGCAAGAGTGCAGGGAGAAAAAGCGGCTGAAGCAGGAGCCAAAGCCGCAGGTTATCTGTCTGTAGCTCTCATATTTGGATTGTTTGCCGCTGCAATAGGCGGTGTATTTGGTGTCAGAGATCTCAGGGATGATTATGAGGCTCATTATGTGCATCACAAAACTGTAGCTGAAAAACATGTGTATACAGACCCGCACCCTGTTAGTGATCCGAATCCACCTAACAGACCGCACCCGTCTGATTCACCTAATCCATCTGATGGTCCGAACCCGAACCCGCCTGACAGACCAGGGAAATAATGGGCGGTAGGTCAAATAAAATCCCCATTTCTCTCATGGATCGATATGGGAGAAGGGGAATGACATTCACAGTCACGCTTGGTCAAAAAAATGATTTGTAAGCACAAAGATTTTCCCAAAAATAATGAGGGATTAAAACAGTCTTAAAACTCAAAACATAACCTCAATAAATAAAAAAACAAGATCATGGCAAAAAATAAAAAAGAAGGAAAAACAGCTAAAGAGATAGAAGATTATACTGCGGAAATCCCATCAGATGCCTATCTGTGGACCGCTTTTAGTGTAATGGGTGTGTCATTAACCCTTAAACTTCTGCAAAAAAACGACCATGCATTGTTTGTAGGTCAGTGGGCCGCTCCAATTTTATTGATGGGAGTATATAATAAAATTGTAAAAGCAGAAGGGTCAGATTAACTAAAGAAGAGAAATCAAGGACCTTGAATAAAGTAATATCAAAGGAAAATAAGCTTCCCGGAGAATCCGAGTCATTGCCGGATGAAGAATCGGAAATGGCGACGAAGCTTTAAAGAGTTTATTTAAAATTCTTAACAATCTTGTAAAAAAACAAGATTTTAATAACAAAAACAGTAACAATCAAAAACCCTAATATTATGAAATCAAATATTTTATCTTCATCATCAATTACCGGACAAAATGTCTACAATCTTAAAGATGAAAACATAGGTGATATCAAGGACCTAATGATCGATCCGAACAATGCAGAAGTTGTATATGCTGTATTGTCTTTTGGAGGATTTATGGGCATTGGTAACAAATTATTTGCCATTCCAATAGAAGCCCTTCAGTTTTCAGATAAAGACGAATCAATACGTCTGGATGTCGATAAGGAGAAACTGGAAAATGCCCCCAGCTTTGACAAAGACAACTGGCCAATGACAGCCGATAACAAGTTTGTCGATTCTGTATACAGCCATTATGGAGTTCAGAACCAGCGACATGCTTCTGTTTAGTCAAAACTGTTTTCTCTTAAAGTAGATTTAAATCTATTTTTTTGAGGAGGCCAGTTTTTTACTATGAAATCAACAGGTATCCTTCATTTTAAGATTCTATTAAAATGTAGGGATGCCTTTTTTATTCTACTATACCGGAATATGCGGCAAATATAGATTTAAATTTCTTACTTTTATTCTTTAAGTCCATCGTCCTCTGCCTGATCTTCTGCCCGATCCATGTCCTCCTTATTTTCCACTTCGTCATTTTCATTATCAATAAGCGCATGCTCTTGTCCCAATCCCACGATCAGTATAATGTTATGGATGATTTTATACAGCATTAAGATCACCGCAACCATCATACCGCTTAGCAACGAGGAAACAAATAATATCAACCAATAGATGGTACTATACGACGATGTTGGAATGTTTTCCGCCTCGGCAAACGGTATATTGAGAAATTGAAAGAATACCAGGGTTAAAATAAACAGGAATGATGCGAATCTGGCCAGGCTCAATACCTGTTTATAGTGATATTTTTTCAATTTAGAATTGCTTGACGAACTGATACCGAGCAGGGTTAAAATCAGAGCCAGGATTGTCGCTGATGCTAATATAATCGTATTGAAAAGTGTACTAATGCGCGGAATAGTTGTTTCAATGAGCTGTATCGCTTCGAAGCCTGAGAGATTTCCGAGAAGATAAACGGCGGCACCCGAAAATACCGCGGTTAATAACCCGCCAGACAACGGCATTTTATATTCATTAAAAAACTTATCCATTCTTCTTTCTCTCTATATATTAATTTTTATTTTTAAGTGATTTAAATAAAGTAACAGACCGTTAAGCATATTCACTATTATTCTGGTACGGTAATCATTCATTTATTTATGTAATTCTGAATAAATTCAGCGGCAAATAAACGTCCGTCATTCCATTGGGTCTCATTAAAATATTCAGAGACAATCCCCTGCAGAAAATCTGGATAACGAACAATCGATTTACCGATAACTACACTTGGGTGCTCAAATCGATATATAGCAACTATGTTACTGAATGGTGGGCAAGTCCGTGTTAAAACCGGAGTGTATAAAAAACGGATGTTATATAACCAATAGCCATTACTCCATTACCTGAAACAGTAAAAACGGTAATTTCATCGCTTGCATACCGGTTATATTTCTCTGACACTGTTGTTCTTCGAGATCCGTTTCTATTCAATTACATCCTTTAGCAGCGAATATAAAACCTGAAATAATAGGTATTCAGGGTGAAAAACCCGTGGTTAATAAGTTACGATGAAATATCGTCACACCCTTTGTAACAAGGTCTGATAACATTGCATATTTACTGCTTATTAGACTGAATCAGTTTAAACTCCATTACGAGTATAAAAGGATACTACTATTCTTATCTCTCTTCCGCTTGCTAAATTATTTATAAGGTAAATCTGTAACAATTACTTAAATAGATATAAATAATTAACTAAGTAATTTTCATAAAATGAAAATCCAATGAATACACGAATTCTAACATAAAAACGAAATTAAACACATGTCAAACGATAAATACCGGGAATGCATAGAAGCGTGTAATGCGTGTGCTGTTGCTTGTTCGTACTGCTCTACGGCTTGTTTGCAAGAGGATGATGTTAAGATGCTGACCAGATGTATTCAACTCGATCAGGATTGTGCAGATATATGCCAACTTGCTGCCAAATCTATGGCCCGGGGATCCGAATTTTCAGACCGGATATTTCTTATCTGTGCCGAGATATGTGAAGCTTGTGGAGAAGAATGCAGACAGCACAAGAATATGGAGCATTGCCAGGAATGTGCAGACGCCTGTTTTGAATGTGCAGACATGTGCCGTGAAATGATAAGCATGAAAGTACCCGCGTAGTCTAATATAGTTTAAGTGATGAATTTTTAAAGGAGTGTCCCCCTTCCGCCATAGGCATCCATGCGGGGGAAGGAGGCAATAGGGGATGACCATTTTATTTATCAGTTTGGTTTTGGACCATTCTAGATTATGATGAACATCCCCCTGCTCTCTCCGTTCGCTTTCCCCCTTCAAAAGGGGGACTCATTTTTCCAACCCAGAAGATTAAGAATTGAACCAATTATAAATTAAATCAAGTTAATACCATGGCCACATCAGATAACAAAAAAAATGAGAGAAGAGATATAGATGAGAATACAAAAAATGAGGATTTAGAACAGTTCCGGGAATCCTCTGATGGTGAATACCTGACGTCGGAACAGGGAGTACGGATCAATCATACCGATGATTCTCTGAAAGCGGGTGGCCGCGGACCGACCATCATGGAAGATTTTCATTTCCGTGAAAAAATGACCCATTTCGATCATGAAAGAATTCCCGAACGAGTGGTTCATGCCAGGGGATCGGCCGCTCATGGATTTTTTCAGCCCTATGAAAACGCAGCTAAATTCAGCAAAGCCGGTTTTCTACAGGATCCATCTCAAAAAACACCCCTGTTTCTGCGAATTTCAACAGTTGTGGGCTCACGTGGTTCTGCTGACACCGTGCGGGATGTGCGGGGTTTTGCCACTAAATTCTATACAGAAGAAGGAAATTTCGATCTGGTTGGCAACAATATGCCTGTGTTTTTTATCCAGGATGCGATAAAGTTTCCCGATTTAGTCCACTCCATTAAGCCTGAACCGGATAATGAGGTGCCCCAGGCTTCAGCTGCACACGATACTTTCTGGGACTTTGCGTCACTAACGCCGGAAACAACTCATATGCTGATGTGGGTACTATCTGACCGCGCACTCCCACGCAGTTTACGAATGATGGAAGCTTTTGGAGTTCATACGTTTCGGTTGATAGATGCCGACGGAAAATCCCGTTTTGTAAAATTTCACTGGAAACCTATCCTCGGTATTCATTCACTGGTATGGGATGAAACCCAGAAACTGGCCGGAAAAGATCCTGATTTTAACCGGAAGGATCTGTGGGAAGCGATCGAAAATGAGGACTATCCGGAGTTTGAACTGGGAATACAGGTTGTGGAAGAGGAGGATGAACACTCTTTTGATTTTGATATTCTGGATGCCACGAAAATCATACCAGAAGAAGAAGTACCCGTCACACCGATCGGGAAAATGACGCTCAACCGAAACCCCGATAATTTCTTCGCTGAAACAGAACAGGTGGCATTTCATGTAGGTAACGTCGTTCCCGGTATCGATTTCACCAACGATCCGCTGCTGCAGGGGCGTCTGTTCTCCTACCTCGATACGCAGCTCACTCGTTTGGGCGGACCCAATTTTGCGGAGCTGCCGATCAACCGTCCGGTAGCTGATGTACACAATAATCAGCGGGATGGTTTTGGCCGGCAAAAAATCAACAAGGGTAAGGGATCCTATCTGCCAAACAGTGTACGGAGCGGCTGCCCGATGCACGCACCTGAGAATATGGGTGGTTATGTACATCATACCGAAAAAGTTGACGGGCATAAAATCCGGGAACGCAGCGACAGTTTTAAGGATCATTTCAGCCAGGCAACGCTGTTCTGGAACAGTATGTCGAAGCCGGAAAAAGATCATATTGTGAAAGCAGCCCATTTTGAACTTGGAAAAGTGAAAGATAAAGAGATCCGTAAGCGGGTTATTTATGAACTGTTTAACCATGTGGATCACGATTTTGCAGTGCGGGTAGCTAAAGGCGTGGGCATTGACCCGCCATCTGATGAGCCGGTTAAGAACCATGGAAAAAAATCACCTGCGCTGAGCATGGAAAACACGGTGAAGGATTCCATAAAAACCCGGAAAATCGCTCTTCTTGCCCTGGAAGGATATAATCATTCCCATGTAAGCCAGGTAAAAGATGCATTGATGAAAGAGGGGGCCCAGGTGAAAATTATTTCCGAACGCGGAGATCCAATACAAAATGGTAAAGATGAGGTTGAAGTGGATATGACGTTCATCACGACCGGTTCCATCATGTTTGACGCGGTATTTATTCCGGGCGGCAAAGAGAGTGTGGAGGCATTGAAGGAAAATGGAAATGCTGTCCATTTTGTGAATGAGGCCTATAAACACTGCAAGCCCATTGCAGCAGTTGCAGAAGGCGTCAGTTTTCTGAAAGTGTGCAGGCTCCCGGGTGTGACCCTGCCGGGTCCAGGGTCAGACGAGGTAACGAACGTAAAAGGAATCGTTGCTGGAAATTCCGATAACCTGGAATCCTTCACGAAAGAGTTCATCCGGGCGATCGCCCAGCACCGGCACTGGGACAGGGAGGATATTGATAAAGTGCCGGCGTGATTGTTTGAACTGAAATTTGCCCATTATGTCACTGGAAGTGATGTAGTGGGTAGTTTAAATTAATTACTTTTGGTGAAACGGATTGGCAATTATGCTACTGTAAATATTTGCCTTATATGTTTATGCTTCTTCAAAACAATTCATAAACATAAAACTCAATTCCCTCATCCGTTTCTCCGAACGTATATAAGTTTCCGTTTTCATCAACAGTTATTTGATTGAAGCGCCGATCCAATTTATAGGCATCAATCAAATTTAAATCCCAATCATATTTATGAATAATATTGCCACTTAATCTCTCATCGTCCCAGAGCTGGCCGGAATACAATCCATAAATATAATTTTCATTGGAGTCTATATTCACGTAAGAAACAGCTCCGGCATTAAAGGGCCATTCATTTCTGATTTCCATGTTTGGCTCAGGGTTTTGTGCACCCTGAATTCGTTTTATTAGATTTCCATCACCATCATACATTTCTATAAAATCGGCATTCACTGAAAACAGGTATACGTATGGTTCATCTGGATGTACAGTTCCATTAGAACGCCATCCTAAAGCGAGATCTCTTCGCGAAAAATCTTGATTAAATTCTATCAGGTCGCCAAATTCTGAAATAGTCTCGCCATTAGAATCCATTGTAATGAATCGACTCCCAAAAAAAAGGCCAATTCCTATAAATTGTTCATTTGTAAAGGAATAGATGCTGGCGGGCCTGCCTGTAGTACGCAGGTGGATATCATTATAAGACGCCAATTCCCCTGAGGCAGGGTCATAACTTACCATCTTCAGTTGGTTACCATCGTAGATGTAGATTAGTGAATCAGTAGCTATAATATCATTAATTTCTAAAAACTCTCCGGGTCCTTCGCCTCTTGTTCCTAAACCTTTTTCATAAATCAAAGAATGAGTATTCGAGTCGGTATTTAAAACATGAAATGACACGTCTGGATTTTGAGCCTCTGTCACATATAATTTTCCATCAATGATTCGGATAGTATTGGGATTAAATATTTCAGAGAATGAAAAACTGCTTTTTACTTCTACAGGTTTGTAATTCAATTCATCTTCAAATACTGAAACCTCATTATCACTATTGCAGCCAAATGCTGTAAATAAGAAAAAAAAGAGTGCCACAAATTGCCGCGTTTGATTTAAGTTCATTTTCTCAGGCATTTTCAAGTTTTTGATTTGAGAATAATAAACTGCTCTGATAAGTAGTATAACGGTCTTGGGCTTAAGTAGCCGGTTCTGGCTCTTGGATTAAAACTTCAGCTGGGATACCAAGCTTTCGGTACAAGATTTTAATTTGACGTAGAGAAAGTGATCGTTTACCAGATAGAATTTCGCTCGCCCGTGATTTCGAACCTAAAATTTTTGCCAAATCTTTCTGCTCCATACCAAGTTGGTCCATTCTAAACTTAATCGCTTCAACCGGCTTTGGTGCTTCAATGGGGAAGTGCTTTTTTTCGTATTCATCCACTAAAATTCCCAATATTTCCAATTCGTCACCTTCTATACTTCCAGGCTTGGCATCAAAAATTTCTTCGATACGATCTAATGCGTTTTGATAATCGTCTTCGGTATGTATGGGTTGAATCTGCATAATAAATATCTGCTTTAAATTGTCGTTGCATCAATTTTATCGTATTCGGCATGAGTACCAATAAAACGGATGAATACCTGTCCATAGTCGTAATTAATTTTGACTACTAACCGATAGGTATTGCCCTTAATATTGAAAACCACTCGATTATCAGGAAGAATACTGGCGTGTGGATAATTATTCTTGATAACTGAAGGTGTTTCCCATTGGGAATTTTTTGCTTCAGAAAACCACGCTTTTAAAGCATCTTCACTATCCGAATGATTGTTCCAAAACTCACGTAATGTTTTTCGGGCAAATACTCGCATAGAAGAATATAGAAAGTTCCACTATTGGGAACAATCGAAAAGATAGGTTAGAAAACGGTTTAATGGCCGATTTGATTATTGGTTAGATTCGATGATCTCTTCTACTTTTGTTTTGAGATCCAAAATATCTTCTGTTGCCACAACCCAAACCATTTCAAGGGTGATACCAAAATATTCATGAATGATGACATCCCTCATACCGGCAATTTGGCGCCAGGGGATATCGGGATGAGTTTCTCGAATTTCTTCAGGCAGGTGCTTTACGGCTTCCCCGATAATTTCCAATCTCCGAAGTACAGCATCCTGTTTCTCTACATTTTCATAAAATTCATCTTCCGAAACACCATCAAGAAATCTCTGGATATGTTCAATGCTCTGTACTATATCCTGAAGATAGACATCTGGCTTTCTTTTGCTCATAGCACAGGTTCTTCATCCCTGAGGATATCCTCTTTCAAGGCTGGCTTGATGGCTTCATATTCCACAAGATCAACCTTCATGCCTAATTTGTCTTCCAGTTCCTGTTGAATCCCGATAAATTCCAACAGACTGATCTTTTTATCGATTTTAACAAGCAGGTCAAGATCATTCACCACAGATTCACCTCGCGCAGAAGACCCGAATATTCCGGCTTTTTTGATGCCGTACTTTTTAAGGATCGGTCTGATTTCCTTTTTTATGTCGTCGAGGTTATTCATGATTTTGATCTGTAGTTACAAAGACTAATATAACAAAAGATAAATGAATTTAGCTTATAGCATGATCACCGTGTTAAATGCCATTAACATTTAATTCCTCGACAGTTCTCACGCCGCATACTCCATCGCAGAATATTCGATTTGATTGTTATTCGTAAATACGGACTATGACCGGGCATATTCCCCGACTACTAAAAAGCGGGGAGTGTCGCGGAACAATAAAAAAGTGGTGGAGCGGGGTTAAATGCATTCGTTGTTTTCAGATGGAGAAATTAAAAACCCGAATTACTCCGTTCCGGTTAGAGAGAAACATAATTCTGTGCAGGATTAGTTACTGCCAAAAGATCAATGTGGTATTTTAAACTTCGATATATACAAAACTTAAAAAGTATTGTATAACAGTCTTTATCCTGACTATTTGCATTTTCCATTTGTGAAATAAATTTCACGAAACTCACAACAAGTCAAACGTTCAGCATCTGAATAATTGCACAATATATGAAGAGCATCTTCAAACTGTGCTCCTGTACAAAACACATAATATTTAAATAGATCGAACAGCTATGATTCAACGAATATTAGTAATATTGACAGTAATTATAAGTACGGCTGTTTTTACAGCCAGTGCACAATCTGCAGCAGATCGCGCAGGAATCTCCAATACGTTGGGATTTGGACCACGACTCGGTTACTACAGTGCCCAGGATGCTGATCAGGGAAGTTTCTATTACGGTATTCAGGCGAGATTCCGGCCGGGAGCTATCGTTGGAATAGAGGCAGCCATAGAGTACAGACCCGGACAGGAGTTCGGGTTTGGTGACAGCACGGTGGAGACAAGTTTTGTGCCCGTAACGCTCTCACTGCTTCTGTTTGCACCTGTAAGCGAGTACTTTGCACCTTATGGGGTGGCGGGGCTTGGCGCTTACTTTACCAAGTACAGTCCATCAGATGTACTTGAAGATCTCGGCTTCGAAAGCGATAGTGATTTCAATCTTGGATATCATATAGGGTTTGGTGCGGAGGTACCGTTTAGCGGTAACATCGCCTTAAGCATTGACTATCGCTACATTTTCCTAAATCCGGACGAAAATGAGGAGTCATTCGAAGGCGCCAATTTCAATGGTAATACCATCTCGGCCAGCCTGATGTTTTATTTTTAATTCATAAGTGGTCTGATTCCGGGGCTGTCCAAAAAGAGTGTCATCCCGCACCTGATGCGCTCATTTTTTAACCCGAAGCGAGTTCTCCTGTCCCAAATACAGGCAGGAGATGACGGATCGGAGTCCGGTATGACGGAATTGATGAATGAATGTTCAGTTTTCACGCTCTTTTTGGACACCTCAAAAGATAGAAGTCCCCCATTGAAGGGGAAACGATCCCGAAAGCGTTTGGGAGGAGTGATTGACAACTTGAATACCTACACATACACCGAGGCGCTATTCAAATGTTTTAACTAATAAAAGTGATGACTGATTATATAGAATCCTGATCTGTATGATGTGGTATCTGCACTCATTTTAAGAAGTTCTGTATTAATCTATTTTCACTTCACAGTCTCACATAAACAGCAACTAAGAATTCTTAAGGTATTTAATATGAACGGTGCAACAGCAGCAGAGCTTCGCAATATGAATGATGAAGATGTTATGGAACAGCTTCAGGTCGGTGTAATGCAAGCCTTTGACATTATCGTTCACAGATATAAAGATAGACTCCATTATTTTCTACACCGATATACTCACAATCATGAAGATTCTGAAGATCTTGTTCAGGAAACATTTTTAAGAGTATATCGAAGCCGTAATTCTTATCAGCGGATTGCAAAGCTCTCTACATGGATTTATACCATTGCATTGAATCTCGCAAGGAGCATGTATAAAAAGAAGCAGCGAATGAGCTTTATTTCCATTCATGCTGATGAATCAGATCCTGATGACCGGAAAATGGAGATTACAGATACTAATATTCTTCAGGATGATAAACTTCATTTTAAAAATTGCATGATAGAACTTGAAAAAGCTTTATCGGAACTGAATGATGATTTCAAAGAAGTAATTATTTTAAGAGATGTACAGCAATTAACCTATGAAGAGATCTCCGTAATTACGGGGGCAGTAATGGGTACCGTTAAATCGAGAATTTATCGCGCCAGGAATCAACTTTGTGATTTAATCGGAGATTTTGTTGAGCTTCCTATGAATTAATATAAACTTAGCATTTGCATCGGTATAGTGTCTTTTCATAATTCTTAATACAGGGTCTTTATCCCTTATCTGAGATAACCTTACAGGTGATCAACTACACTTCATTTTATTAAACCCATTTTATGTGAAGATTATTTTCGAAATCATGTATGACTAACTCAAACTTGCTCCGGACAACCGCTGGATTCAGATGGGAACTCTGCTCGTGTGAGACTGAATGATTAGACCTGGATCTCATTAACGCTGTTTGGCCTTAACAACTCCGCCTTAGCTGCTCCAAAATCCCGCTTGCGTTCATGTGCTGTTACCAGCAGTGTTTCTTTTTTTGCTCATATTTTTCATACAATAGTACTTTGTCATTTTATTGTTTTGACTGCGGTTAAAACATTCAACTCTACATAAACAAGTGTAATTATAATTGCTACTTCTAAGGAAAAATAAGTCAACCCAAAAGATACTCTGCAGGTTTCATTTCTTTTTCCACAACCTTACCATAAACTTCGTCATAGATTTTTCAGCACAGTTTTTAACTGCACCCTTACAATCCTCAATAGCTTCTATTATGGCATTTTCAAATTCTGAGAAATTCAATTTTCGAACTCATTCATTAGTGTGCCTAACATTTAATTCCGCGACAGTTCTCACGCCGCATACTCCATCGCAGAATATTCGATTTGATTGTTATTCGTAAATGTGTGCTATTACCGGTCATAGTACTCGACTCCAAAAAAGCGAGGAGTGTAACGAAACCATAAAAAAGACATGGATGAGATTTGGTGTGGCGTTAAATGCATTCGTGGTTTTCAAATGGAGAAATTGAAACAGCGAATAACTCCGTTCTGCTTTAAGAGAAGCGGTGATTCTGTGCTGAATAAATTGCTGTCTGCGCTATCGGTAATGGTAAACTTTGTTGGCCAGTCTGTTATAGGCGTATCTTCACTAACGGTTCACACCCATTTCTGAGACTACTTGGGAGCGTTTGATTTCTCTTGTTTGTCCAGCAATTTGATAAATAATGACATAGAGCTTTTGAATGTAAAGTAGTATTTGGCTGAATAGAGCGTAAACAGAAAAAATGCCAGTAAGAGTGATAATCCAAAAGTAAGGCTGAACCAGTTTGGATCTGCGCCATAACCAATGAATGCAACAATTGTAAAGTACGCGAATGTAATTATTCCAATTGCAGCAGCCCATATAAAATACCTTGTTTCAGTGATCAGTTTCTGAGCAAACTCACGAAACTCCCCATTTTTTAACAACTGTTTGTCTTTATACGAAAGTAGTAAGTAAGAGGTATTCTTAAACTGATCTGCAAAAAACTCTTCAATTGTTTCCTGAGTTATCAGTGAAGTGTTAGATGAATTATCATTTTGAAGCATCTCATATAGTTTTATGATGGTCATTTCAGACAGTATCTTCCACAGAATATTTCATTTCTCTATTATTCGCAAATGCCGGATATACCGGACATATTCCATGACTTCTAAAAATCGGGATGTGTCACGGAGCAAAAAGAATAGGATAGATCGGGTATTTAATTCGGAGTTTATGTTTACAATACGGGTGTTCTCTTACGGCCATGAAAACGACGGGTTTAGGGTGATGAAATATCCCGATGAGCATCGGATGGAGATGTACAGCGCAGATATCGAAAGAGATGCGGGTTCGTTATGAGGATAGTTCACAAAGAAACGTTCTGCCGGCACACTTTGTAATGCTGGTAAGGCAGGAGAATATCAGTTAAAACCGTCTGCCGTTCGATGAACAGACACATATCCCGGAAGTCTGCTGATAAACGAACTAACATTTCTGCTGCGAGCCGATGAATTGTGAAGCCAGGAAAAACACTTACATACTAAAAGAAGATATGGTGCCGGCACAGTTGTGTGATTAGGCGAAATTGTCATAAACTCTGCATCTTTTTTACGTAAATGTGTAATAGTGAGTATATCTCAAACTGCCTATATTTTTATTGCAATCATATGATGGATGAATTCAACTATTTATGTGTGATAGTTAAAGTATAATTGTGCCGAAAACCTCCCGATGGGGCAAAGCCTTCGGTAAAATCATTAACAAACAAGTGAGATGAATAAAAATAAATTGATCAATTCTCCGATAGGGATTGATCGCTCCGGATGGAAGAAAGTTTTAAAGAGGGTTATGGAACGTATTGTTGAGGATAATATACCTATCGTATCAGCCGGTGTTGCGTTTTATGCGTTTCTGGCAATCTTCCCCGGTATTATGGCCCTGTTTTCTATTTATGGATTAGCGACAGACGCTCAGTCGGCCCAGGAACAAATCACAAGGCTGGCAGAAGTGATGCCCGAGGAAGCTATTTCATTAATCGAGGGAAGAGTGAATAATTTAATGGAGACCTCAGCTACTGCGCTTGGCTGGGGAACCCTGTTTGGGATCCTGATTGCTCTATGGAGTGCCAATCGGGGGATTAAATCTCTGTTTACCGGACTTGATATTGCCTACAGTGTAGAAAACGGCAGAGGCTTTATTAAACAATATGCCGTGACCCTGGCTTTTACGCTGGCAACCATTGTTGTGATCATCGTGAGCCTGGCATTTATTGTACTGTTTCCTGTTTTGGTTAATACGATTGGATTTCCAGAGACGGTTGGAAGCCTTATAACCTGGCTCAGGTGGCCTGTGCTGGCTATCATTGTCATTACGGCTATTAGTTTAATCTATCAACACGGACCGTCACGGGAAACTCCGGGATTTCAATGGGTGGTTCTTGGTGCTACAATGTCAACCATCGTATGGCTGATAGCTTCCTGGGGATTTTCCGTCTACGTTAGTAATTTCGGAAACTATGGTGAAATGTATGGATCGTTATCAGCGGTAGTGATTCTGTTATTCTGGCTGTTTATTACCAGTTTCATCATTCTCTTGGGAGGAGAACTAAACCGCGCAACTGAAGCGTATGCTAATAACCGGCTTGAACCCTCTGATTAATACTATTCGGATATGGTGTTTAGAAAAACATGGTGATCATGTCCTGCATCCAAATCTGAAGGTGTTTTATATAGTGAACATTGGAGCCAATATTAGCTCAGTAGATCACTTCCCTCAGTCCGCCAATTTGATGACCTCTTTCCTCTTCCAGAAGGAATTTTATTCCCGGATCAGCGGCAATGTGCAGCAGCGAAAGGACCCCCCAGTGGCCGGGGCTCCGTCAAAAGGAATTTCAATCACTTCAATTCCCCTTTTTCTCATCTCTTCAACTGCTCTTTTTGATTGCGGATGATCCCTCGCGATTACCAAATCCCTGGATATAGAAAAAACATTCGTTGCAAGAGCTTGCTGTTCTTTCTTATTAACCTTAATCAGGTCGTATTCTTTTTCAAAAAAATCAGGGATGGGTTTGATGCCATCCATATAAACCAGGGCACTGTTTTCTCCAACCGGGTTAAAGGCGCAATCCAGGTGAAGTACGTTTTCTCCCTTTTTCAAATCCGTTAAATACACAGGTATGACTTTCATCTGATCAGTGAAATTATTAAGCAGCCATTCGTACCCTGCAATGTTGGTGCGCTGGCTAAGTCCAACAATAATCCTTCCCTTATCCACCATAATATCACCTCCTTCGATAAGGCAATCGACCGGTGGAATAAGGACTACAGGCTCTTCTCCCGTGAAATTCCTAATGAGTGGAAAGATGCCGGCTACTTCATACTTCCGGCTCCTTTTGGCCATATTGCAGACTACTATCTTGTTTCCGATAACGGTTGCAACATCACGTGGCGTAAGCTGATCGTAAAGAAAATTCCCGACATGCTCCGGAATGAGAACTTCCACACCATTTTCTTCAAGTGCTTTCTGAAATGCTTCGAATTCTGTTTTCAACTGATCTTCTGATGGATAATCATTTCTCTGGCTTTCATCCAAAAAACTTGTGTATGCCTCTTCTTCATGAAACCCTTTCCACCGGCCAATGATTACGGTTTTCAGCGTATCGGTCTCGTTAAACTGCGAAAATGTTCTTTTCATCATACTATGGATTCATTTCTCATTTGATCTATTTCATTCAATGTAATGAAAACAACAGCTGTATTTACCTGATCACCTAAATAAAGCAGAAAATTTCATTTTCCAGTGGGTAGACTACTCTATCAAGTCTATCAAGCGGAAGCATGATTTCACTTTAAATCGATGCGCCAAATTCTGTAAATAGTCTGCCATTTATCGGATGAGGGACATCTGTGATCAACTCGAGTAAAAACCTAAAGGTCCGGAAAATCAGCTTTACTTTTCAGGCTTTTGGCATCTGCCGTGGGAAAATCATCCGGAAGGGGATAGGTTACAGTACCTGTGGCTGCCCATTCAACTGCACGAATCATGGTTGTCTGAAATCCCACACATCTGTAGGCTTCAGGATAGATTTCCCCGCTCCACAGATGTCCCAGGCTGGAATTATACACTCTTCCTTCACCATAGGAGACAACCCATTCCACAGGCCATAAACGCTGAGTGTCTGTGCTGTCATAGGCATAGGATAAGACGTCCAGGTTTTCTGCAGGCCCGCGGGGATAGCTGTAAACTTCTGTGTGAGCCGTTTTCCACTGTTTAGGATAATCCTGGTTAATCGGGTGTGGATTTAGAATATGGATGACCGCATCAAATCGGTCTCCGTGACCTGTGCCCTGACCCTCACCGGGGGGGATACGAATAACTTTCTGACCCTCGCCGATTTCGAGTGCGTAGCCAGACGTTTGGGACCGCCAGCCAAGGCCGATCATTTTATCATATTCCTCCCAGTGAGAAAATGCATTGTTTGCAGAGTGAAGAATATAGAGGCCGCCTCCATTTTTCACATACTCCTCAAGTTTCTTTTCCGCATGTTCAGGCCATTTTAAACTTTGATCATGGATATTATTGGTGTTTTGAATAACAACAGCATACTGATCGAATTCAGGTAACCATTCCTGCCATTTTGTGCTATCCGAGGGAACGGTGGATACATCCACACTAAAGTGCTCGCTGCTTTCAAGAATCCATTTTGTTACAGCCGTGGTTTGTTTCCAGTCATGATTGCTGAACCCATCAATGATCAGGACCGGGATAGCTGTATCATCCTGGGCATGACTTTTGGATATAAAGCTGATTATAAGAACAAGGGCAATGATTAATTTTCTCATAGTCTGGTATATATTTAAAAAGGGCAACCTTCGAATATGTGTGTGGTGTCCATGGGACTCAAGGGGAGAATCCATTTGTTGTTAATTTCCCCGGGTTCTCACTCTGATCCATTGGCAACGAGAAATTCGTTTACATCCAGCCAATGTATAAAGGCATCGAACCAGCGATTGCTGGTGCGGTCCGGATTCCCAAGTCCGAAACCGTGCCCGCCATTCTGGTATAGGTGGAACTCAACCGGCACATCTGCTTCGAACCAGGATTGAATTATTCCGATCTCACCGTGGAAGAGAAAATCATCAGCAGCGATAACATTGAACATGGGCGGGGCATTTTCTGGCACCTCTACCGCATTCATGCCACCATAAATCGGGCCGATAAAAGCCAGTTCCATAATCTCAGAATTAAGCGTGGAATACATCGTGAGACCAGCCCCGGCAGAAAAACCGATCATGCCCAGCCGATCGGTGTCGACACCCCATTCATCAGCCCGTTCTACAATCATATTGTAGGCGGCTTCTGCATCCTCAAGTTGATCTGACAGGTTCCGGCGCGGTCTGCTCGGTGGTTCTTCCTCTTGGGATGAAGTATCAGATGCAGCTTCAAAAGTTCTATTCATCGATTCCCTGAAATCATCAAGTAACTCCGGGGTTGGGTGAAGCCGGTATTTGAGTACAAAGGCAGCGATTCCCCGTTCCGCAAGAGCTTCCGCAACCTGCCAGCCCTCGTTACTCAATGACAACCATCTGAAACCACCACCGGGCGCCACAATAACGGCCGCGCCATTTGCAATGTCCGGATCGGGCAGGAAAGGGGTAAGTGTAGCCGTGGAAATATTTCGAGCCATTGGATCGCCCCACTGACGGAACCAGGTCTCAGGGGATGGTTGGTCCTCAACACCACCTGTACCAAGCTGAATAGCGTTCGGTTCATCAGGATTATCCAAAGGGTAAATCGTTCCGTCCTGTGCTATGACGGATGATGTGAGGAAGAATGAGAACGCAGCAATGAAGAAGCAGACCAGGGTTGTACTTATATTCAAATTCATATTTTTACCGGATATAGTTTAATATTCAAACTTTAGAGTAATAATAATCTGATAGAATTGCTATAACAGACTGCTACTTAGTTGGTTGACACTGATTTAACCCTGCGAATTTGCTTGAAATATTTCGTTAGTCGTCACTTTAAAAAATGTTAGTAATAACAGAGTTCATTTATACTGCCTGAAGTAGTCCCAGAGGTGGTTTTCACATCAGACTCTTGATTATGGTTTGATGCCGGTGTGCATCCATTTGTACAAAATCCGGCTGCCAATAAAAAAAATCACAGAAAAGAGAATTCTATAGAAAAGGGACAAAATCTTTGGGAATTCGTCAATTGAAAGGAGAGTACCTGCGGGGAATGGTTATCAGAAAAAAGGTGAGCGGGATGATAAATTTTTTACCTACATGGGGAATTGAAATATTATATCGAATAAAAACACTCCGGCTTAGGATGAATATCTTCTTGCCGAGACAAAAATTTTCCCTCTATTTTACCTCTTTTTTTGTAAATACATACTCATATTTGCGATTATTTTCCTTCTCCTAAAGATTAAGGAAAATAAAAAAAGCCCTTCAGGATAACTGAGGGCTTTTATATGTGGGTTCAGGCAGATTCGAACTGCCGACCTCATCGATGTCAACGATGCGCTCTAACCAACTGAGCTATGAACCCGAGCATAGAAGATAGCATGATCAGCGGATGAAATGCAATCAAAAAACAAGAGAGTTCTTTCGGCTGTCCCCAAAGGTTTGTATTTTTCTGTTCTTTTGAATTTTCAAATTCACTCATGATTAACAGACGAAAAGCCCGCGAAGCTGCACTCAGGTCCATTTATGCAATTGAAGTGGGTGGCAATACACCGGCAGAAGTATCTCAGGAGATCGTAAAAGTCCTGCTCCTGGATGACCGGGACGGTGTGAAATTCGCCAATGAAGTGATCGTTCAAACAAACAATCACGAGGCGGAATACGATACGCTGATTTCAAAACATATTAAAAACTGGGAAGTCAGTCGTTTGGCAACACTGGATAAATTGATTCTCAGAATGGCCATAACCGAATTTCTCTATTTCGAGGAGATTCCAACAAAGGTAACGATAAATGAGGCTATTGAGCTTGCAAAATCCTATTCGACACGAAAAAGCGGCACATTTGTAAACGGAATTCTTGACGCTATTTTAACCGATCTCACAGACGAAGGTCGTATCGTGAAAAAGGGGAGAGGCTTAATTGAAACATCACGAAGTTAAATGGACGAAAAAATTGTAGCGATTGGCGATATCCATGGGTGCATCAAAACGTTGGAAGCATTATGGAAAAAACTGGAACCGTATGAAGATTACATCCACTTGTTTGTGGGTGATTATATCGACAGGGGACCGGACTCTAAAGCCGTAGTTGATTTTCTTCTGGATGTGAAGTCGGATAGAAAAACGGTATTTCTTCGAGGTAATCATGAATATATGCTCCTCAATTCTCTTAAAAGCGGCAGTTCAAGAAACTGGATGATGAATGGCGGTGAATCTACACTGAAATCGTATGGGGATAATATTTCAGTTTCTGATATTCCCCCGGAACACATTGAGTTTTATAAAAAAACCCGTCTGTTTTACGAATCTGAAGAGTACTTTTTTGTACATGCCGGCATTCCGCCCACACACACGGTTGAACAGAGTATAAATGATACCTCTGCACATGATTATTTTTTATGGGGGCGGGATCACCTGAATGCGTTTGCCCCGCCATGGGAAAAAACCGTTGTATTTGGCCATACCCCGCAACCGTTTCCAATCCAGCAGCAGGGGATGATTGGCATTGATACAGGGTGTGTATATAATCGTACCGGACTCGGGAAACTGACGGCTGTCCGCCTTCCCGAGAAAAAGTTTATGCAACAAAAGTGTCTGGATTAAAAAGCTGACTGAATACTTTTAAAGATAGTATTCAGGTGCGCAGATTGTATTGTATTGTGAAGTATATCACTGAAATTGAATTAAAAAACTGAGTTTTATAATGAGTTTGAAATGTGGAATCGTTGGCCTGCCAAATGTGGGTAAATCAACACTTTTTAATGCCTTAAGTAATGCAGGAGCGGAAGCAGCTAATTTTCCATTCTGCACGATTGATCCCAACGTAGGACTGGTAACGGTACCGGATACCCGCCTGGATAAACTTTCAAATCTTGTAGAGCCGAAACAGACCCTGCCCGCAACAATTGAATTTGTAGATATTGCAGGGCTCGTAAAAGGGGCCTCTGAAGGAAAAGGGAAGGGAAATGCATTTCTGTCTCATATCCGCGAAGTGGACCTGATTGTTCACGTTGTACGCTGTTTTGATGACGGTGATGTGATTCATGTTGAAGGATCTGTGGATCCGGCTCGGGATATCGGGATTATAGAGGATGAACTGATTCTGAAAGATCTTGAATCGGTTGAAAAGCGATACGATACTCTTAAAAAGCAGGTACGCAGCGGGGATAAAAAGCTGGCAGCAGAATTTGCCGTAGTGGAGCGGCTGAAAGAGCATCTGGAAGAAGGAAATACTGCCCGGACTTTTGATGCGGACGAAGAGGAAAGAAAAGCTTTTAAGGATCTTTTCCTGCTATCCGCCAAACCTGTGCTTTATGCCTGCAACGTTTCTGAGGAGGATCTGAATACCGGAAACAGCCACGTGGAAACGGTAAAAGAGATTGCGGCTCAGCACGATGATCAAATTGTTACTTTTTGCGCTAAAATTGAAGCAGAGATCGCAGAACTTGATGAGGATGAAAAAGAGATGTTCCTTGAGGAACTTGGTGTTGAAAGTGCCGGACTGGATCGCCTGATTCAGGCTGCTTACAGCAACCTTGGACTGATTACCTACTTCACAGCCGGACCGAAAGAGGTTCGGGCATGGACTATACGCAAAGGCTATAAAGCGCCTCAGGCAGCCGGCGTGATTCATACCGATTTTGAACGTGGATTTATCCGTGCGGAAACGATCGCGTACAACGATTATGTGGAACTCGGCTCAGAAAAAGCGGCGAGAGATGCCGGTAAAATGCGCCAGGAAGGGAAAGATTATATCGTGAAAGACGGCGATGTCATGCTGTTTCGATTTAACGTGTAAGGCAGCCATCAGTAAAGAAACAAATAATCGGCCGGTTCAGAACTTAAAATAAACGAACAGCCGGCCGAAATTTTTGCTGTCTTTATCGATCCGGTGGTATTTCTGTTTGATGTGTTTCTGATCCAGGAAACGAAGCACCTTTTTCTTTAGCTGTCCGGACCCTTTTCCAGGAATGATCTCCACAGTCTTGATCTTTTTCTCGAGTGCTTCATCGATGATGTTTTCCAGTGCCTCATCGATCTTATCTCCTTTATTGTAAATATCGTGCAGGTCAAGTTTCAGTTTTGCCATACGTCACGTTCTATCTACTTTTGAGTTCGAATGCCAAACACACTTTGAAATCGATCAATATAAAATTTAAAGCTCTTTACTTCAGGCAGTGTGTTCGAAGGGAACCACTCAATTATCGTTTTCCTCTTCAGGATCCTCGTACGGTTCGAATACATCCGGGTCAACCGTAATCAAATCAACAAAACGGATGTCTGCTGTATCTGCAGGGACATTTGACGGTTCAATTCTCTCGTGTACAACCCATGCGTCTGGGTAGCGGGGTTTGAGCATATTTGAGAAATGAATGGCCTGGTTCCGGTCCTGAAAGTCGCCTGCTCTAACGCGGTAGTTTGGGGACCTGAAGATCACGTAGGCGTCCGGCTCGTACCCGGCAATGGTCGTATCAGCCCATGCTACAAAATGGTCTCTGACAGAATCGGCTGCAGCGACATTAGTTGTGGTAAAAAGCTGAACTCTGAACCCAACATGAGGATCGCGCTGGCGTTCGTTGGTTACAATTTCCCCGAGATACATCTCAGGAATCACCTGCATCGATTCGGAGTAATGCTGACCGAGATTACTGCGGGTTCTGGCCAGCAGCCGCTGTTCCTCGCTAAGGGTTTCATCAAGCATCGGATCGTAATCCTCATCCTCTTCGGTAAGTTCATAGAGTGACTCAGGCCTCTCATCTTCCTCAGCAGCCGGTTCTGTTGTACCGCAGCCATAAAGAGTGATCAGAAATAGAAGAATAAAGATCGTTTTCAATCGCATATATAATTATTTAGATACCAACCGGATGCCAGGTTGTTTTGATTTCCTGGAAATCCATGATGTAATATGGAGTTTCATGAGAAAGATCCTGCCAGTTATTTCGGTTCAGGTGCTTTCTACGTTTGACGTTTAAAGCACAATTCTCATCGATTTGTTTCCTGATTTCTGAATCTTCATTTGCATTAAAAACAGCATTCAAATCCATGTGGCTTGTCAGATGATCCACCATTTCACTTTGAAATCCGGTGAGAATATTTACCACACCCGCCGGCACGTCCGAGGCGTGCAGGACTTCTCCAAAACTTACAGCCGTTAACGGTTTTGATTCCGAAGATAGTATCAGTGCACTGTTCCCACCTGCAATTACAGGCGCCATCATACTTACCAATCCGAGAAGCGGGCTTTCGTCCGGTGCCACAATTCCCACCACACCTGTAGGATCGGGCATACTGAAATTGAAGTGGCTGCTTGCAACGGGGTTCACACTACCGAAAACCTGACTTATTTTATCGGTCCATCCGGCATAATAAATAAGCCGGTCAACGGAAATTTCAACTTCTGCAGCGGCCGTATTCTTTTTCATGCCCTGCAGTTCCAGCTCCTTAACAAACTGATCGCTTCTCCCTTCCAGAATTTCCGCGATCCGGTAAAGTATTTGACCGCGGTTATAGGCCGAACGGCTTTTCCAGCCGGGAAATGCGCCGCGAGCCTTCACCATTGCGTCCCGAACATCTTTTCGGGTACAGCGGCATGCGTTGGCAATCAGTTTTCCGCTGCTGTCTTTCACAGGGTAGGTATGTCCGGATTCACTTCGCGGGAAATTACCGCCAACATACGTTTTATATGTTTTCAAAACATCGATTCGCTTGCTCATATCTGTGTCAGTCTTTTAAAAGTTATACCAGTTTCACGTAAGGATACAATCCGTGAAGGCCGCCTTCGCGTCCCACACCACTCTCTTTGTATCCGCCAAAGGGTGAGGTCGGGTCGAATTTATTGAAGGTATTGGCCCATACTACGCCGGAGTTCATTTCAGCCCCGGTCTGAAATATTTTTGATCCGCGATCGGTCCATACTCCGCTTGAAAGGCCATAAGGCGAATTGTTTGCTTTTTCGATCGCTTCAGCCGGTGTGCGGAATGTCTGAATGGTGAGCACCGGTCCAAAAATCTCTTCCTGGACAATACGGTTGCTTTGTGATACGCCTGTAAAAATGGTGGGTTTGCAGAAATACCCATTTTCAGGAATGGAACAGGAGCTTTGGTACATCTCTGCACCTTCGTTTTTTCCAATCTCTAAATACTCTTCAATCCGCTCAAATTGTGCCCGGGAGTTTATGGCACCGATATCTGTGTTTTTATCCATTGGATCGCCTACAATGAGGGTCTCCATGCGGTCTTTCAGCTTTTTGATGAGCTGATCCGCAATTCCTTCCTGCACAAGTAATCTGGATCCAGCACAACAGACATGGCCCTGGTTAAAAAAGATGGCATTAATAATCCCTTCCACGGCCTGATCAACAGAGGCGTCCTCATAAACAATATTCGCTCCTTTGCCGCCAAGTTCTAGGGTATACTTTTTGTCGGTGCCTGCTACAGCATTCTGAATGATTTTCCCGACTTTGGTTGATCCGGTGAATGCGATTTTGTCAATATCTTCGTGATCTACAATCGCTGATCCGGTTTGACCCGCACCGGTTACGATATTTACAACTCCGGCGGGCAGATCTGCATCACGACAGATTTCGGCAAATTTCAGGGCGGTTATGGATGTGGTCTCAGCCGGTTTGAGCACAACCGTATTTCCAGTTGCAAGGGCAGGGGCAATTTTCCAGGCAAGCATCAGCAAGGGGAAATTCCACGGGATGATCTGACCGCATACGCCAACCGGTTCCGCTTTTCGGCCTGGAAATGCGTAATCGAGTTTATCAGCCCATCCGGCATAATAGAAAAAGTGAGCGGCAGCCAATGGAACATCCACATCACGGGATTCACGAATCGGTTTTCCGCCATCGAGCGATTCCGTGATGGCAAGATCCCTGGCCCGTTCCTGGATCATCCGGGCAATCCGGAAAATATATTTGCCTCGCTCTTTCGCTGATATTGTGCTCCAGCGTTTTTTAAAGGCATTCCTGGCAGCTTTTACGGCGCGATCTACATCCTCGGTGGTGCCTTCGGCCAGTTCAGTAAGCGTTTCTTCCGTGGCCGGATTAATTGATGTAAAGGTTCGACCCTTGGCCGGTTTTACAAATTCCCCATCAATGAAGTGACCGTAGGAAGATCTGATTTCAACCTTATCTGTGCTTTCCGGAGCGCTGCTATACTCCCAAAATGAAGCAAAATCGAGTTTGCGATCAGCATTAGGGGAGGTTGGTTTTGGTGCACCGTTGGTTGTTTTCTCCGTTTCGGTGGATGTTTTTGTCTCAGACATAATGTGATAAAAAAGGTTTAAAAAGAGTTTCGTTGCTTTAGTACGAAATGATAAAACGTATCAGTCATTAGAAAAATAGATGTTGCTCTGGTAAACACCGGTTTCCTGTTTTACAATCTGCATCAGGAGGTCGTTGGTTAACGAGCTTGCTCCGAAACGGAACCATTCGTTGCTGAGCCATTCCGCACCGAGAGTCTCTTTAACCAGCACAAGATATTGAAGCGCCTGTTTTGCTTTCCGAATGCCGCCTGCCGGTTTCATACCAATTTTTTGCCCCGTTTCACGATAATAATCACGGATTGCTTCGAGCATCACCAGTGTTACGGGCTGTGTGGCTGCGGGTTGAATTTTTCCGGTAGACGTTTTGATAAAATCTGCACCTGCATGCATGGCAATATCGCTCGCCTTTCTCACATTAATGAGTGTTTCCAGTTCCCCGGTTTCGAGAATTACTTTGAGATGAGCGTCACCGCACGCTTCCTTTACGGCTGCAATTTCATCAAAAACAAACGAGTAATTTCCTTTCAGAAACTCTCCCCGCGAGATCACCATATCGATCTCATCTGCGCCCTGTTCTACGGCAAATCGTGTATCATCAAGTTTGGTTTGAAGTTTAGCCATTCCGCTCGGAAATGCGGTTGCCACACTCGCCACCTTAACGCCGCTTCCCTCAACCGTTTTTTTGGCTATGGCAACCATTGTAGGATAGACACAAACCGCGGCAACAGAAGGAAGATCGGGCATTGGTGCATACGGTGTGATCGCTTTTCGGCAGAGCTGAATCACCTTGCCCTCCGAATCTTTACCTTCCAGGGTGGTATGATCGATCATACTCAACGCAAGTTTGAGCCCCTGAACTTTAGACTCCTTCTTGATGCTTCGTGAATTCAGCCGGGCGACCCGTTCCTGAACACCAATTGTATCTATTGGTACGGTTTGTGAAAAATCGGGGGTAGTAGTGGTACTCATAAAATCCAATAAAATTTGCGGTTGCGTGAAAGGTACGGAACTTCAAAGCTGAGTAAAAGAAGTTGAAAAAAACAAAAAGGAAAGGTAAATTGGCGTATATTATAAAGTAAAATGGCGAACCCATGAGCAATAAAAAAGATCAAACCTATCCAACGCGTACCGGTGAAGAGCACTCGTTTAAGGCAGAAGAACCATTCATTTCCTGGGATCTGGCCAAAGCAGCTTCTGTAGTTCATACGGGCATTCATACAACAATTCTTCAAACGATTCAAAACCGTCTGAACATCTCCAGGCTCGAGCTTTCCGAACTGCTTTTGGTTTCACCCCGAACTCTCGACAGAAGAAAGAAAGAGGAGTTGCTCCCCGCCGACGAATCAGAGCGAAGTTACCGGGTAGCGCGCCTTACCGATCTGGCTGCCGAAGTTACCGGAAGCATGGAAAAAGCCTCAGAGTGGTTCAAAAAGTCAAACTATGCACTCGGCAACAAAACTCCACTCGAAATGATGCGAACCGAACCCGGTGCGCGTCTCGTAGAACGAACATTAAATCAAATCAGGCACGGGATTCCTGTTTGATTTAAAATCGGGATTCAGAATCTCATTGTATGAATATGAAAGTGTGGAGAATTTGTCACAAAGAGTACGCAGATAGTGCGTTTTCAGGAGAAGGTGCGAGATTGTACGGCGGCAGATTTAACAGTGAGGGAATTCGGGCGGTATACACCTCCGGTTCACTTTCGCTGGCACTGCTTGAACTTTTGGTACAGATTGAAGACAGAGAATATCTCGACCGATGTGTTTGTTTTACTGCAGTGATAAAGAGCCGGCACTGTTTTCAGCCGAAACCTGACGAGCTGCCGAATGGTTGGGATACCATTCCATATGGAAAGTCTTCACAGGACTACGGTGACAGGTGGATTACGGAGCGTAAATATGTAGCAATGAAAATCCCCAGCGTAGTGGTTCCCGGTGAGTTTAACATCGTTATCAATCCGGAGCATCCAAAATTTGCAGAAATCGACATCTCACCGCCAGAACCGTTACGGTTTGATCCCCGGTTAAAGATACAATCTGGACTTTGATCAAAAAGGATAAACCTGAGTTCTATTATCAGTTCAGAAGTGGGAATAGCTGATGGACATCCCTCTCACCGCTCCCAGACTTTCTGACCCACCCCCGTCCCCTCCCTATCGCGCCCTAACGGGACTTGATAGGGAGGGGAGCTTCAATACATGTTTTGACATCTTAAAAAATAAATAATGCCAACGAATGAGAGTGTAAATTCTCACAGGCTTATAAGGGGAGAGTTTTTCATATATAATTTGAGGTGATTTTAAATCGAAGTCAGTTTTCAAAGAAATTCAAAAGCCACTCCGAATTACAGATAAAAGAAAAGCCCGATTGAACTGAATCAACCGGGCCTTTTTATATTTAGTCTAAATGCTCAGAATGTTTATTGAGGCTCGGGGCCGGCTTGAACTATGTTTTTAGCGGCCTGCTTTTTGAATTGATCAAAATTGTCAGCGAACATACCAGCAAGGTGATTCGCTTTTTTGTCGTACGCCTCTTTGTCATTCCATGTATTTCGCGGTATTAAAACTTCGGATGGAACTCCATCTACCAATGTTGGAATGGAGAGGCCGAATATCGGCTCTTCGTAATATTCCACACCTTCAAGGTTACCGGCAATGGCTTCACTCAGCATTTTTCGGGTGTGAGAGAGTTTCATTCTATGGCCGATACCGTGGGGGCCGCCGGTCCATCCGGTATTCACCAGCCAGACGTGCGAATTGTGCTTCCGGATTTTTTCTGCGAGAAGTTCGGCATAGACGGTTGGGTGCAGCGGCATAAACGGCGCACCAAAACAGGCTGAAAAAGTTGCCTGTGGTTCATTCACTCCCCGTTCAGTTCCGGCTACTTTTGCGGTATAACCGCTGATAAAGTGATACATCGCCTGTTCCGGCGTTAGTTTAGAAATGGGAGGGAGGATTCCGAAGGCATCAGCCGTAAGAAAAATTATGTTTTCGGGATGTCCGCCTTTGCCCGTTTCGCTGGCATTGGGAATGTAGTGAATCGGGTATGCACACCGTGTATTTTGCGTAAGGCTGGCATCATCAAACTGGGGATGCCGGCTGTCATCCAGAACAACATTTTCGAGAATAGTACCGGGCATCTGTGTTGTTTCGTAAATTTCCGGCTCTTCCTCTTTTTTCAGGTTGATGGTTTTTGCATAACATCCGCCTTCAAAATTAAAGATTCCGTTTTCGCTCCAGCCGTGTTCATCATCGCCGATCAGCGTTTTATCTACATCGGCAGAAAGGGTGGTCTTGCCTGTACCTGACAGGCCGAAAAAGACAGCAGTCTTGCCTTCGTTATCCATGTTGGCTGAACAGTGCATCGCCATCACATTTCGTTTGGGGAGGAGGTAGTTCAGTACCGCAAATATTCCCTTTTTTACTTCACCTGAGTAGAGCGTGCCGCCAATAAGAATAATTTTCTTCTCAAAATTGCAGAGAATAAATGTGTTTGTCCGCGTGCCGTCTGTTTCGGGATCAGCCTGAAAGTGGGGAGCCGCAAGCACGGTGAATTCCGGTTCGTGATTTTTCAGTTCATCTTCATCCGGGCGGATAAACATGTTGTGTGCGAAAAGTGCGTGATATGCGACTTCGCTGACAACCCGAACATTCAGCTGATATTCTTTGTCGGCACCTGCATGAAGATCTTTCACATAGAGATCTCTGTCAGCAAGATGGGCTACAACTTTATCGAACAGGTTGTCGAAAACATTTTTGGAAATGGGTTTATTCACATCGCCCCAGTCGATATCATCGGTGATGGATGGCTGATCGACAACAAATTTGTCTTTGGGTGAACGGCCGGTATACTTCCCGGTTAAAATCCGGATTGCCATCTTATCTGTGAGAACACCTTCACCATTCTGGATAATGTGTTCGTAAAGCTGGGAAGGGTTTAAATTCCAGTATACATTTTCAGAAGTTTTCACCCCAAGATAGCTTAGATCTACGTTACTTTTGGGCTGACTGAAATAGTCGTTTTTCATAAAAAAATTTATTGCTGTGAGGTTTATTTAAAATTCTTGTGCGCGTATTCAGTACAGGATTGTAAGCGCTTTTTTGATGCATTAGCTTCAAATAGACGCAAACAGGCAATCTTAATTTATTTCATAAGAATGCTTTAAAAATATAAGCTCTAAATATACCGCTATTTCCCTCTTTTTTGTAGTTTTAATAATTGTAATCTGAGTGATGAAAATCAGTCGCTGATATGTACGATTTGTTCACCCGTATATTTGGTAAGCAGTTCGCGTATGGTTAACGCCCGGGCACTATCATACCCTTCAATACCAGATAGAATAGCATATGACTTGAGGAGATATTCGGTACCGGATTCTGGTTCGTCCTTTTCGAACGAATGCTTGCCCATTTGCATGAGTGCAAGTCCGTATTCAACGGAATGATCATTATGAAGTTCTTTTACCCGGGCAAATCCTTTTTCCAGATAGTAAGCCGCATCATCCAGAAACTCTGGTCCTAACATACTCAGTGCTTCACCAATTCCCATCGAAGAACGTGCAATAAATGAGCTTCCTTCAGGTAAATGATTTGTAAATATGGTGTGGGCTGTATCATAAAGTTCGAGAGATTTTTCATACTCACCTTTCAGCATATGAAGTTCTGCAATGCTGAATGTATTGATACCTGTCTGCAGCTGGTCGGGGCCAAAAAGTCTTGTATTAATCTCAAGAGCACGGGAAAAATAGCTTTCTGCTGCTTCGAAATTACCGGTGTTTCGCTTCAAAATGCCCATATTGTTTGTAGATAGCGCAACTTTTGGATGGCTCTCCCCAAAAAGTGAAATTCTCATATCAAGAGCTCGGCTCAGTAATTCTTCAGATTCTTCAAAACGGCCCTGATTAAGCAATAAAGAGCCGAGGTTGTTCATACTCATGGCAACATCGGGGTGAACTGTATTATATAATTTTTCTCTTTTCTCCAGTACATCCCTATACCTGATTTCGGCTTCTTCAAGATTTCCTTGTCCATGCAAAGTTACTCCCAGGCTGCTGATACTGAGCAGTGTTAGAGGATCTTCTGAACCAAGTTTCTGTTCATAAATGTCAATCAGTGACCGGTAGAGTTGTTCAGCTTGATCCAGCTTTCCAAGTCGTCTGTAAATATATCCCAGTTCTGTATTTGCTTCTGATAACGCGGCTTGTTCCGGGCCAAAAATTGCAGAACGCTGTTCAATAACTTTTTCAAGAATATTTTGAGCTTCAAACAAGTCTCCGCGCGAGCTGAGCAGCGATCCCAGGTGCTCATAGCTGGAAACTGTTTGAATATGTGATTCGCCAAAAAGTCCGGTTCTGATTTCAATGGCCTGTGTGAGCAGCTCTTCTGCTTCTGAAAATTCACCGAGCTGCGTTAAAATTCGTCCCAATACTTCAAACATATTGGCCTGAATTTCAGGCTGACTGGAGAGGTATGATGTTCGTTCGATACCTCGATCCAATAAATCCCGTGCCGACACATCATCTCCCCGCTGCACTTCCGGGTCACTTCCCTTAAAAAGATCCAATACAAAATTGGTGACCTGATTCGCCTTGGCAGCTTCTATTCTGGCAATGTCCCGCTCTTTCTGCACCTGGTGTGTGTAAAACATCATCGATATAACGGCAATCAAAAAGAAACCTGCAGCAGCGGTGAGAAATGTGCCATTTCGTGCTACATATTTTTTTGTTTGATATAGATTTGATGGAGTCACAGCCTTTACCGGGTAATTCTTCTCATAACGCTCGATGTCCTGTAGCAGATCATCTACGGTTTGATACCGATCCTCCGGTTTTTTCTTCAAACATTTCAATAGGATAGCGTCTATATCTACCTGTAATGCTTCTTTCAGAACATAAGGAGATGTGTTTCTTTCAAGTGCAATTTGTTGCTGTGTGGCAGAAGACAATGAAGCGAATTTATCAGACGGGTTAGCCGGTTGATACGTTTTTATCACTTCATGAATCTGATTCCCTGTTTTCTTTTTTATGGGCAGTGGATGAACACCGGCAAGCAACCGATGAAGAAGAATTCCAAGCGCATAGGTATCGGATGCTGTAGTTATTGGCTCGTCTCCAAGCTGTTCCGGTGCAGCATTTGTAAATGAAATATATGGTGATTTCTGAATACCATCAGGTTCATCAATCCCGGATCTTTCGGGCATTACAAGCTTTGCAATTCCAAAATCCATGATTTTTACCACACCTGATTTTGTAATCAAAATATTTTCGGGCTTCAGATCGCGGTGTATAATCAGGTTTTTGTGCGCATACCGGGCCGCTGAACAAACCGATTTAAACAGTTCGATGCGTTCCTTCAGATTCAACCTGTTTTCATCGCAATATGTTGTGATCGGCATCCCATCCACATATTCCATAATCAGGTAAGGGATACCGTTTTCGGTGACGCCTCCATCAAATAGCCGTGTTATATTTTCATGGGAGAGGCCAGCAAGTATTTGCCGTTCCTGTACAAACCTGGAGTAAATCTCGGAATTGGCTTTGCCGCCTCTGATAACTTTTATCGCCGCAGAATGATTGAACTGTCCATCGGTTCGCTCAGCAAGGTACACAGCACCCATTCCGCCTTTTCCAAGCAGGTGTGTAAGTTTGTATGAGCCGACTTTATCTCCAATCAGCTCTTCATGATGGATTTTTTCAGTGTGATTGGCTGCCGCAAAATCTGCCACTTTATCTTTAACATTTTTTTTGGCACTGAAAAAAGTGTCTGCCTTTTTAATTGAATCGAGAAAAGCGTGAACTTGCTTGCGGCATTTGTCATCACCTTTACATTGATGTTCAATGAACTCAGTGCGTCTATCAGGGGGTAAAATCAAAGCCCTGTCAACAATGGATTCTATTCTGTTCCACTCTTCGGTTGTCATGATTCGATACTGAAATAGATTGGTATATTTGCCTTCGCAGCACCACCTAATCTATAAATATTACGAGCAGCTGCCAAATAATGATCGTGAATGATCAGATAATTATGATGAAATGTTATCACAAAGCTCGCCCGTTGAAAGGTAGATAAGCGTTCAGTTCAGTTCCGTTATGAATTCCGTTCGGCTTTTTCAGAAAATAGTGAACGAGGGGAGGGGCAAAAATGATCGCCAGGAAAATGTGTCCGGTGAATTTGTAGATGATCGCTGCAATCAGCAGGCAAATCAATACAACGATGCCGGACACGTACCAGACTTTTTGTTGACTGTTCATAGATTCAGTCAGGTTATTAATATTCTATCCAACTTCGGATCTGAGAACCTCAATCGGTGATTTTTTGAAGATATGGCGGCTTCCCGTCCACCCGATGATTGTGGCTGCCAGAATTATAATGAGGGAAAGCAGCAGCAGGGATGTGAGGTCTGGCACGAACGTAAGGTCAAAATAGAAATACGCCAGGCTCCAGCTTGCAATCATCGCAAGAATCAGTCCCGTGAGTGTAGCCAGCAGACCTAAAAGTACATATTCGATGGTTTGAATGCTGCTTACCTGTTTTTTGATTGCCCCGAGCGTTCGTAAAAGTACCGATTCTCGCGTGCGCTGTTTACGGCTGATGGATATGGAGCTTGCCAGCACAATCAACCCGGTAATAATACTGAAGAGAGCCATAAACTGAATCGCCATAGAAATTTTATCCAGAAACTCCTGAACGCTCTGAAGGGCAATGCTGATGTCGATCGCAGAGATATTGGGATAATCGGCCACAATTTCCCGCTGTATCGCGTAGGCCTGATCATCACTGTCAGCCTTAACGATAGTCGCAAAAAACTGCGGGGCATTTTCAAGTACATTCTCCGGAAACAGTACAAAGAAGTTTGGTTCGGGCCGCTGAAAATCCACTTCACGAATACTCGCTACTACCGTTGATACATCTACACCCTGCACGTTAAATACAAGCGAATCACCAATGGCGAGGTTCAGGTCGTCCTGAATCTGCTGCGCTACGGAGATGGGAACCGTGGACTGAATTCCATCACCCTCACCAACCCACTCTCCCTCGAGAATTTCTTCTGAATCGTTTAGTTCACTCCGATAGGTGGATCGGTATTCCCGCGTTAATGCCCACCGGCGAAGATTAACGGTAGTGTCTTCACGAGCTTCCCGCACGGACTGTCCACGGATTGAGCTCAGGCGCATGGATACAATCGGGACATTTTGCATAATCGTACCGCCTTCTTCTTCGATGATCCGGTTCACGCCTTCATTCTGATCATACTGAATATCGTACAACACAATATTCGGAAGTTCTTCGTTGGACTGCAGGCTGATCCGCTCAAGCAGCATCTCCTGGCTGAGATAGAGCGTGCCTATCAACAACATGCCCATCCCGAGTGTGGTGAGCAGCATTGGCGTTTGATTGTTAGGCCTGAATAGATTGGCCATTCCCTGGCGCCAGACGTAGGGTAAGGATTTTAACCGAAGCCCTTTTACCGTTTGAATCAACACCAGGGCTGTAAACCAGAGAAGCGCCACAGAAATCATCAGACCGACAGTAAAAAAGATCGCCGCTAAAAGGCTGTCCGTTGTATATGCAATTAAAAGAACTATTATTGAAAATGTGATCGCCAGTGTAACCCAGCGGACAGTAGCGGATAAATTTTTAAAGGGAGAAAAATCTGATGATTTCAGCGTGAGCATCGGGGAGATGCTGCTGATGCCGATCAGCGGCAGAATCGAAAACCCAACACTGATTGTGAGTCCGATAAATAAACCGAGCAGAATGGCCGGTATGGAAATTCCCTGAACGATTTCAAACGGCAGAAAGTCGGTAAACAGCAGCGGAAGATAGGATTGCAGAATAAGACCGATCGCTGTACCAATTGCGGCTCCCATCAAACCCATACCCGCAATTTGTATTCCGAAAGCGCCAATGATTTGATGCGCCTCCATTCCCAGGCAGCGGAGTGTGGCCACCGCATTCGTTTTTCGTTTGATGTACACATAAACCGCGCTCGCAACGCCAAGGCCACCAAGCATCAGCGCGATAAAGGCGATCAGTCCGAGGAATTTACTCAGGTTGTCAACAATGGCATCAAAATCCTGTTTGCGGGATTCGACGGTTTCGGTACGAACACTGTGCTCTCTTCCGAGCGGACGAAACTCTGATGCAATCCGCTCGGCATCTTCGGCACTCTCGAGCGTAAGATACTCTTTATAAGTCACCCGGCTGCCTCTCTGGAGGAGGCCGGAGTCTTCAATTAAATCTCTTGAAAGGTAAACCCGCGGCCCGATCAGCGAGAACGCGGCAGATTCACCCGGCACATTCTTCAATTCACCGGAAATTTGTAGCCTGATCTGACCCACCTGGATACTGTCACCGACCGAAATGCCAAACTGACGCATAGTAGACTGCTCCAGAAGTGCAGTCTGATCCGATTGATAATTTGCGGATGCTTCTTCTGGCTCTGTTGTGATGGATCCGTAGAGAGGAAAAGGTCCGTCAATTGCCCGGATCTGTGACAGACGGGTATCACTTGAACTCAGAAACTGTACCATAGAGTTAAATTCTATGGAATTGGCCTGGCTTCCCCCGACTGAATCGATAAATGCGACGACCGGCTCCGGAAACGGTTCAGAAGACCGGAATTCAAGGTCTGCCCCGAGCAATTCTCTCGACTGATCATCTACGGTAAGCAGAACATCACTGCGGAATGAGAGAATGGCAACCAGTGCGGCAACACCTGCAATGACGGCAGATGTGTAGAGCAGCAAGCTTTTCCATTGAGGACGCGCATCTCTGAACGCCAGGCGCCATGTAAAAGGGGAGAGGAGACTTCGGATCAGTTTCATTCAGCGATTGTGGGTTCTGCAGCAGCAGTTACGGTTTCGTTGGCAAACGTATCGGAAAGAATATTGCCGTTTTTAAGTTCTATAATCCGGTCGCATTTCTCGGCAAGGGTTCGGTCGTGGGTAACAATTACCAGTGTGGTACCCAGTTTGTTATTGAGATCAAACATAAGCTGCTCGATCTGTGCCCCGGTCTCACCGTCGAGGTTTCCTGTTGGCTCATCTGCAAAAAGGATATCGGGCTGGTGAATAAATGCTCTCGCGAGGCCTACCCGCTGCTGCTCTCCGCCGGAAAGCTGACTGGGATAGTGGGTCAGGCGATCACCGAGTCCAACTTCATTCAGCAGTTCACTGGCTTTGGCTTCAACTTCGCGGTAGGGTGTGCCCCTGAGTTCTACAGGAACCATTACGTTTTCAAGTGCGGTCAGTGTTGAGATCAGCTGGAAGGATTGAAATACGAAACCGATCTGCCGGTTTCTTACTTCTGATAATTTTGATTCATCCATAGATGATATTTCCCGGCCATTCAGGGATACGGATCCGGAAGTGGGCTGATCCAGTCCCGCACACAAACCGAGCAATGTGGTTTTACCGCTGCCGGAGGGACCAATAATCGCACAAGTAACCCCGGGATCGATGCTCAGTGTTATATTTTTCAGAACTGTGAGCTCTTTGGATCCGCTCGTAAAGGTTTTTGTTAAATTATTTACTTCTAAAATTGGTTTGTTCATACGAAATTGATCTTAAAATTATTTCCTGACAAAAAAACTGGTAACGTTCTGTACCTTCGTGCGTTATAAACGGCCGGATCAAAAATTTAAATGGACAGAGATCATCAGCCTAAACGTTATGTGAAAGCACGACGTCTGTATCAAACGATCGGACGAGCCATTCATGCTAAGGGTGGTTATATTTAAAATGACTCGAATTAGCGGGTAATCTCATCCAAAGATTTTCAAAACATTATATTAGTTACAATACGCTACGTAAAAGGAACAAGTTAACAACATGGGGATTTAACGAAACCATTCCTATAACACACGGATTTTTTTATGAACTTTATCAAACGTCTGCTCATCATAAAGGTTGCAGTTGTATTTTTATTGCTAATCTCAACTACCACGACTTCCGGGCAAGATCAACATTCAATACTTTTCTTTGGTGATAGTATCACGGCAGGGTACGGGCTTGATGAAGAACAGGCATATCCTGCGCTGATTCAGGAGAAGATCGATTCACTCGGTCTGGAGGTTCGTGTGATTAATGCCGGATTGAGCGGAGAAACCACGGCAGGCGGGGTTCGGAGGGTTGAATGGATACTGCAGCAGGAGATCGACATCTTTTTTCTTGGTCTTGGCGGAAATGATGGTTTGCGGGGGATCGACCCGGCCAACACAAAAAGTAATCTTCAGCAGATTATCGAAAAAGTGAAGCAGAAAGATGAGAATATCGAGATTATTCTTGCCGGTATGGAAGCCCCGCCCAATTTAGGAGACGACTACACAACACGCTTTCGAAATGTTTTTTCTGAATTAGCGGACGAAAACAATCTGATTTTTATGCCTTTTCTGCTCGATGATGTTGCCGGAGAGCGTGAACTCAACCAGCCGGATGGTATTCATCCAACAGCGGAAGGTCAGCAGATTATCGCCGATCACATCTGGGAAATCATTAAACCGCTGCTGGTGGATGTGCCGTAGTATGAAATGAATCCAAAGGCATCAAAAACACCATCCGGAAATTGATCAATACTTAATCAAAAGTGGTTTAATCCCCCCTTTGAAGGGGCTCATCTTTTAAACGCGTAAGCGAAAGCGAACGGAGAGAGCTGGGGGATGACTCTCTGAGTTCGGAAGGGCCCATTTGTAGTTGTTAAGCATAAAAGGTCATCCCCCATTGCCCCCTTCGAAGGGGGACACTTCAAAATAAACTCGATATTGACCAAAAAGTTATGGATTCTAAGTTGATACCTCGTGGGCTCTGCCCCGAGGTAGTTCATTCAAGCAGTTCAAAAATTACGGTAACCCGCTTCTGCACGGATACCGTTTGTGAAAAATCGAACATCGACGGACCTGAGTCACTCATCGCCCGTGCCTGAAACGCTTCGCTCACAGATGCTGAACGAAACGGCTGATCTGATGAGTGTTCGATTCTGATTATCTTTCCGATTTCCCTGTCTGAGGCAAGAGCTAAAATTTCAGCATCTTTTCGAGCATTTTTTACGGCCTCCCGAAGAGCTTCATCACCGGCCTCTTCCATTTTCGTTGAGGACAGATTTCCCGAAAAATTATCAAATCCATTCTGAATCAGCGTACGCTGTAGTTCCCCAAGCATTCGTATTTCATCAAGCTGAATTCGAATTTGTTGTGATGTAACCGAGTGGATTTCCCCATCACGCTGACGATTCGGACGAATGGTTGCCGGGCGATAGTTGATCTGGTCGTCCTCAATCTCCAGCTCTTTCAGCAGATCAGCGAGGAATGATTCCCTCTCCCGGTGCAGCTCAAAAGCACGATCAGCATCTTCATGATTGATTGAAATATTGACAGACATAAAAGCGATATCTGCAGGCGTGTTTGCTTCACCAGTGGAATGGATGGTTAGTGTATGGGAATCCGTATAATTCTGTGCAGTCACAGAATTTGCGGCAAGTAAAATACCGAAAAGGGTAAGGACGATGACACTACGTTTCATTGGCTGTCTCCATTATATATAGTTGTTTAAGAAAGGAATAAATCGGATAACACCGAAAATACCAGCTTATTGTTTAAAAGCACTGATCTAAACTACTACTTCATTAAGTTTTTGTTTCATGTAATCATTTGAAAATATTCATGTTACGATATTTGTCGGAGCAAATTGTTTTGGAAGCGCTTGCATTAGAGCCAAAACAGAGTTTTCTTTGAATAGATTAGCGCTGCCATCAATACTGCCGGTAGCTCTGAATTCATTAAATAGCAATCAAATACGATTTTTATGATTACTAAAGTTACGGGTTTTTTTACCGTGGTGATATTGATGACTGGTCTGCTTTTATCAATTGGGAGCAGCCCGATTCAGGCTATGGATCGAAATGATATGCAGATCACTGTTTCAGGGACAGTCTACGATGCAAATACAGGCAATCCGCTGACCGGAGTGAATGTAACGGTCCAGGGAAGAGTGATCGGTACCTCTACAAATGCAAACGGTGAGTTCAATCTTCGTGTGAATGACGAACCTCCGATTACACTTGTGATTTCAATTATAGGATATATTTCAGAGAGAATTGAAATTACAGAAAACAACGTTACCGATCTTCGAATCAAAATAGAAGAGCAGACCATACTCGGTTCCGATGTGGTTGTCTCTGCCTCAAGAGTGGAAGAGAGTATCCTTGATGCACCGATCAGTATCGAAAAAATTGATGCAATCGGTATTCAGCAGGCTGCAGCGCCCTCTTTTTATGATGCGATTGCAAACCTGAAAGGAGTGGATTTCAGTTCACAAAGCATGACTTTTAAATCTGTAAACATGCGGGGATTTGCTGCAAACGGAAATTTGCGGTTTGTTCAGCATATCGACGGAATTGATAACCAGGCTCCCGGACTCAACTTTCCCGTTGGAAACATTGTGGGGATTTCAGATCTCGATCTTGAAAGTGCTGAGCTGATTCCCGGAGTAGCATCTGCGCTATATGGGCCAAATGCCATCAACGGAATACTTCTGATGAACAGTAAAAGCCCGTTTGAATACCAGGGTTTTTCGGCTATGATCAAATCAGGGGTCAACCATATTGATTCCCGCGATGACGACCCGTCGATGTACAATGATTTCTCTGTTCGTTATGCAAACGCAATCAACGACAGACTTGCCTTCAAGGTTAATGCTTCGTACCTGCGGGCAAACGATTTTAGAGCAAGCGATCGCCGTGATACGGGACCTGCCACATTTGGAGCAATTGAGCGGGGTGATACTGAGCGCGGGGACAACCGGGTGTACAGCGGCCTGAATGTTTACGGACAGCCGCTGCTTACCATCGGAAATATTGCCGATGGCGTGATTGCCGGAGGCGGAGCGCAAGGCGCACAAATTGCGGCCATTCGTCCGCTTTTACCGGATGGCGAGGCCGGTGCATTTACGCCGGACGGATTTGTGGAGAGTTCATTTGTGGACAACACCACCGAAAGCCTGAAGCTCGGCGCAGCTCTGCACTACAGGCTGGCCGATCGGTATGAGCTGCTCGGGCAGTTTAACTGGGGCAATGGAAGTACGGTTTACACGGCGAACGATCGGTTTATCCTGGATGATTTCATTATCTGGACCGCAAAGCTCGAGCTTCAAAACCCAAACTATTACGTGCGGGCATACACCACACAAGAAAATTCCGGCGATACATATGCCGCAAACACTGTTGCATCAAGAATCAATGAACGAACGTTTATTCCGGCATACTTCCAAACATTTGCAGGTGCCAGAACACAGGGTGCTACAATTGATGAAGCACACGCACAGGCCCGTTCAGCCGGACGAAATGCGCAGCCGCAGCCGGGATCCGAAGAGTTCGATGCGTTGTTTAATGAAATTCGTGATATCCCCATCTCAGAAGGCGGTGCCAAATTTCTGGACCGCACTGGAATGTGGCATGCCGAAGGGCAGTATAGTTTCCGCGATATCATCGATCCGGACGTGGTGGATGTAATTGCAGGAGCGAACGTCAGAAGATTTACACTGAATTCGGAAGGAACACTTTTCGCACTGGATGAGGATGGAAATGAGTTTAACCTGGATGAATTCGGGGCGTACGTACAGCTTTCTAAATCTGTTTTGGATGATCGCCTGGATCTCCAGGGATCCCTTCGATACGACAAGCACCAGGATTTTTCCGGCCAGTTTTCTCCACGTGCTTCCGCGGTTTATTCCATTGCAAATAATCAGAATATTCGCGCCTCGTATCAGCGCGGATTCCGGATTCCATCAACACAAAATCAACTGATTGATCTTGACGTGGTAGCCCGGAGACTTTTGGGAAATAACCGTGTGATTATCGACCGATATCTGCTCGAAGAAAATCCTGTATATCGCTCAGAAAGTGTGGAGGAGGCCCGAGAGGCACTCGCAACCGGTGCATCAGCTCAGGAAGCGCGTAACTTGTTGGAAGGGGTTGATTTTGAGCCATTTCGGACTGAGAAGGTGACGACATTTGAATTGGGATATAAGTCGCTCATCCGTAACAGATTATTCCTGGATGCTTATTACTACTACAACATCTATGAAGATTTCATCGCCGAAATTGAATTTATGCAGGGGGTTCCGAATGGCATTCGTCAGGATCCGGGTTCATTTGACGGCGGATCAGCTGATGGCCAGGATGAGATCATCAACCAGACTGTAGCTACGCAGCGTTTCGGTATTAACATCAATGCGGATGGCACGGTGCGGTCGCATGGTTTTGCGGTTGGAGCCGAATACAGCCTGCCGCGAGGATATAATATTGGCGGCAACGTTTCTTTTAATGAACTGATTTCTCAGCAGGATCTGCTGGATCAGGGCTTTCGGGCGAGTTTCAATACCCCAAAATATAGATATAACCTGTCGTTCGCGAATCGTCGCGTGACACAGAATATTGGATTTAATATGACCTGGCGATGGCAGGATGCCTTTCAGTGGGAATCTACATTCGGCGAAGGGGTGATCCCTGCGTTCGGAACGATGGATGCCCAGGTAAGTTTCAGGCTGCCGGCATACAATTCCATTCTGAAATTTGGCGGAAGCAACGTGTTGAACAATCGTTATGAAACATCGATCGGTAACCCTACGATGGGCGCCATTTACTATGTATCGCTCACCTTTGATCAACTTCTGAATTAATACAATGATGCATATGAAATCTATCTACAGACTTTTAATCACAGTATTATTTGCAGGATTTGTTCTGTATGGCTGCGATGGCGAATTCGATTCTCTTGTGGATGCCAATGCAGATCGAAATCCGATTCCCGATACCGAAATTGAGGCATCCCAGGGCGATGCCGATTTTACCAATTACGTAGCGATTGGAAATTCGCTTACCGCAGGATTTATGGACGGGGCTCTCTATAATAACGGGCAGCGGTTCTCATTGGGTGCCCTGCTTTCTGCCCAGTTTGAATATACCGGCGCACCATCCACGTTTAATCAGCCTGATATAAATTCAGCAAACGGATTTAATACACAAGTAAATACAGGTGATGGAGTGGTGCTTGGCAGATTTAAACTCGACACAAACATCCCCGGACCCTCGCCAACCGTGAATGGTGATCAGATTACACCCTATGATGGATCAGCATCAGCGCTGAATAACTTTGGAGTGCCTGGCATACGCGTAGGGGAGCTGCTCACTCCGGAAACAGCCGAAAACAACCCGTTTTATGGGCGTTTTGCATCAAGTCCGGGTTCATCAACGATCCTTGAGGATGCCATCAGTGCAAATCCCACATTTTTCTCCCTCTGGATAGGCAGCAATGATGTGTTGGGATATGCGCTGGGCGGTGCAACAAATCCATCAGCACTGACATCAACAGAAGCTTTTCAGAATAACTTTTCTCAGGTTGTAGAGCAGCTTGTTGAGAATACATCTGCCCAAGGCATTGTAGCAAACATTCCACCGGTGCTTGCGGTGCCGCTTTTCCAGGCCGTACCCCGGGATGCTGTGGAACTGGACCAGGCGACTGCGGATCAGCTCAATGCCGGTTTCAGTGGTTTTGATCAGGCGCTGGATGCTATTGTATCCTTTTTGGGGCACAGCAGTGAAGATGCAGACCGGCGCAGAGTGAGCTACCAGGCCGGGAACAACCCGATTTTAATTGTAGATCCAAATCTGGAGAACCTGGGTCCGAAATTCGATACACTCCGTCAATTCGGCGGAATCACCCAGGAACAGCGTGAAGCCCTTCAGCCGTATGTCCGGTCCCGGCCTATTGAGACCGGTGAACTTGTGTTATTGCCTGCTGCCAGCGTTCTGGGTACACTCGCCGATCCATCTAACCCCAATACTCCCATAGGCGTGGTGATTCCGTTAGGAGCTCAGTATACGCTTACTCAGGAGAATATAGTTGAGATTGAGACCGCACGCGGGACATTCAATGCTATTATTGAATCGGTTGTCGATAACGCAAATGCCCAGGGCGCCCGATTGGCCTTTTATGACACCAACGAGCAGGGAAGTGCTTTTTCGCAGATGTTTGGATTTGATGGAAGCGGGCCCGGAATTACAGTGGATGGTATTGACCTTGAACCTGACTTTTCACCGTCCGGAGTTTTCTCAACGGATGGTGTTCACCCGAATGCCCGCGGCAACGCCATTCTTGCAAATGAATTTATCCGTGCCATTGAAGCTGAGTTTAACGCAACGATTCCGCGGGTTGATGTGCTTGCCTTGCCCAGTGTTTCACTTTGTGCCGGGGATTGTGTGAGTCAGCAGGGCGGAAGTTGAGGGTGATTTGAAATATCCTCATCCGCTGACTTCCCGTCATCGGATGAGTGGATAGGGCTAAAGGTTAATTTAAAAATCGGACATTTCACCGGATGAGTCATTCTTGAATTATATACTAACTCGGAATGTCTCGATTTTGCATAAAACTCATCCGATGACCATACACCATATTCCATAAAAAAAGCCACGGTTTTTAGCCGCGGCTTTTTTTGTATGATCAAAAAGTGATCTCGGTTTGTCTGTCAGATCAGCGGATGTACCGGTTGAAGAGGTTCTCAAGCAGTTCCTGCTTACCACTGCGCACTTCCGGTTCACCATTTTTGGCAGCCAGGTCCCGAAGTTCTTCAATGGTTAATTCACCATTTTCAAATTTCTTCCCGTTACCGGAATCGAATGAAGTATAGCGGCCTTCACGAAGTTCTCTGAAGTTCGAATTTTCGAGAATGTTGTCTGCTATAATCAAACCACGTGCAAACGTATCCATTCCACCGATATGAGCATGGAAAAGATCTTCAAGATCGGTGGAATCTCTTCTAATTTTCGCATCAAAATTGAAACCACCTGGTGCTATTCCGCCATTGTCCAGCAGAATGATCATGGTTTCTATGGCGTCATACAAATTGGTTGGGAAGTAGTCGGTATCCCATCCATTTTGATTGTCGCCTTCATTGGCATCGATACTGCCAAGCATTCCAGATTCTGCCGCTACGGCAATATCATGTGCAAAGCTATGTCCGGCAAGCGTTACGTGATTCGCTTCAATGTTGAGTTTAAAATCATCCATCAGGTCTTGTTCACGCAGAAACCCGATAACCGTTGCTGCATCATAATCGTACTGATGTTTTGTAGGTTCCATAGGCTTAGGTTCAATCAGGAAATTTCCTTCAAAACCAATTTTACGACCATAGTCTCGTGCGGATCTCAGGAAAGTTCCCAGATGATCCAGCTCACGTCTCATCATGGTGTTAAATAGATGCATGTAGCCTTCCCGGCCTCCCCAGAAAACATAATTTTCTCCGCCCAGCTCTACGGTGGCGTCAAGTGCGGCTTTAACCTGAGCGCCTGCGTGTGTGACCACAGCAAAATCGGGATTCGTCGATGCTCCACTCATGTATCGTTTGTGCGTGAAAAGATTTGCAGTACCCCAAAGAAGCTTCACTCCCGTATCTTTTTGATAATCTTTTGCAAGATCTACCAACGTTTGCAGGTTTTTTTCAGATCCTTCTATAGAATCGCCTTCAGGAGCAAGATCGCGGTCATGAAAGCACCAGTAGGGGGTCCCCAGTTTTGTGAAAAACTCAAATGCTGCATCAAGACGAAACTTTGCGTTTTCGAGCGGATCATCCGTTTTATCCCATGGAAATACTCGGGTACCCACGCCAAAAGGATCGCTGTTCTCATTGCAGAAAGAGTGCCAGTAAGCAATTGCAAACCGGAAGTGGTCTTTCATGGTTTTACCGGCAATAACTTTGTCTTCCTGATAATATTTAAATGAAAACGGATTATCAGAATCCGGGCCTTCATACTCGATCTTATCAATATTTGGAAAATAAGGTGTACTCATTCTTTTATTCTTTTTTATAATTTTGAGTTTAATTCATCAAGCCAAATGGTATAGGCTTCAAGATATTGTTTTCTTTTTTGAGAAGTGGGCTCAATCACATCAATTTTTGTAAGCCCGTTGAAAGCATCAGATGTGCTGCTATAGATACCCGCTCCAACTCCGGCACCTCGTGCTGCACCCTGTGATCCGTCTGTGTCGTAAAGTTCCAGGCGGGCACCGGTGGTGTTTACAAACGCTTCTCTGAATAAAGGACTCAGAAACATATTTGCGTGGCCGGCACGAACGGTGTGGATTTTCATACCCATATTTTCCATGATCTGGAAACCGTAATAGAGTGAAAATACAATCCCTTCCTGTGCAGCACGAAGCAGGTGTGATGAGGTGTGACGGTTAAAATTCAATCCGCTGACAGAAGCACCAAAATCTTTGTTTTGGAGAATTCTTTCGTTACCGTTCCCAAAAGGTAGTACCGTAACGCCGTCTGATCCGATCGGTACTTCTGATGCCAGTTCATTCATCTTTTCGTAAGACAAACTTTTATCGACACCCAGGTTTTTACGGAGCCAGCTATTTAGAATGCCGGTGCCGTTAATACAGAGAAGAACTCCGTATCGGGAATTTTCCTTATCGTGATTAACGTGCACAAATGTGTTAACACGGGATTTTTCATCATAATCCGGCTCATCGATGATTCCATAGATTACTCCTGAGGTCCCGGCAGTTGCGGCAACTTCACCCGGATTTAATACATTCAGTGAAAATGCATTGTTGGGCTGATCTCCCGCCCGATAGGTGACCTTCGTACCTTCTTTAAGCCCGAGAGTTTCTGCAGCAGCAGCTGACAGTTCACCATGGTCGCCAAAACTCTCCATTGCCTCGGGTAGTAGATCTTCAGAAATACCGTAGTGATCGAGAAGCTCGGTGGCCACGCCATTTTTCCTGAAGTTCCAGAAGATTCCTTCTGAAAGGCCGGAACTTGTGGTGCAGATTTTGTCCGTCAGCTTCATGGCAATGTAATCACCGGGAAGCATAATTTTATCAATCTGCTCGTACAGTTCAGGTTCATTTTCTTTCACCCATTTCAGTTTTGAGGCAGTGAAGTTGCCGGGTGAATTGAGGAAATTTTTCAGGCAAAGCTCCTGGCCCAGGGAATTGAACGCTTTTTCACCGATTTTTGATGCGCGACTGTCGCACCAGATAATGGAAGGACGGAGCACATTTTTGTTTTTATCAACGGCAACGAGCCCGTGCATCTGGTACGCGATACCGATCGCCCGGATTTGATCTCCGGAAATCTTATCCATCTCCAGGATTTCGTGCGTTGATTTAATGATGTGTTCCCACCACATTTCAGGGTCCTGTTCTGCCCAGCCGGGTTTTACAGCCTGCATCTCCATTTCCTGTTTGGGTGAGGTTGCCGATCCGATCGCTTTTCCGGTATCCGCATCAATTACGGTAGTTTTGATCGACGAGCTGCCGATATCATACCCGAGTAAATAGTTTTTTTCAGACATCTTAAGTTCTAAATAGTCAAACGTTTATAATAATAAAATAACCTGTCGGGATTGGCTCCGGACAGGTTATTTAAAAGTTAAATGCTCATGTAATATTTGATTTAAGGCAGAGGTCCGGTCTCCGGAGATTCTCGTTTCTCGAGAGTAACCGCTTTATATCCACCCTGTTTCTTATCACGAATGTAGAGTACAAGGAATACAATCGCAACGAGGAATGCAACCGGTCCAACCCACAGGAACGACATACGTCCGCCGTAGTTATCTGCTGGGCGAAGAATTGAGTTTGCTTCTGCGGCGAGATCCTCTTCTTGCTGCAGACCGGAATCTACAATAGAACGAAGGGCATTTCCGGTTAGATTACCGTCCAGTTCGCCATTTTCGCGATAGAATGCGAGAGCTTGCTGGTTTCGTTCAAGTACGGTGCGAACATCTACTTCTCTGTATCCGAGTTCGGCAAGTACAGCTGGATCACCGTCAGCCTCTTCAGCTTGTTGTACATATCCAGGGAAACGATCTTCAACCTGTTCCATAACCTGAACGGTTTCCTGTTCATCAAGTGCATCGGGCAGATAGCGGTCGGCAATTCCACCCATAATAGCGTTGGAACCTCCGGCAGCAAAAAATCCCATACCGATTAGCAGAACAATACCAAGAGAACCGGCTTTTGGAAAGCGTTCACTCATTAATCCTACCATGGTTGGGAAGAAGAATGCAACACCACAGGCAAAGATGGTTCCTGCAAATAGAAGGGGTACAATTCCGGTTTCGATGAAAGCAAATAAAAGAAGTCCGATACCAGTGAGAATTGATGCACCCAATAACATCCCTGTTGGTGCAAAGCGTTCAACAAATGGTCCGGCAAAAAATCTCAGAACCACCATCAAACCACTAATCCATACAAATACGAGCATTCCGTGAACACCGGCGGCCTGCAGCACCTCTGGAATCCATCGGCTGGGTCCCATCTCAAGGGAGAGAGTGATCATTTTCAAGAAGATCAGTCCCCAAACAAGCGGGTGGGTAAAAGTGTACCGAAACATCTCACCAATTGGAATGCCTGCCGCTGCAGTTTCAGTTTCTGGAAACTTCTCGGGCAGCAACATAATTCCGTAAATAATAATGGGAATGTAAATGATAGCGATCTGTATCGTCCAGTGACCAATATTAATCGGGCCTACAGTACCAGCCTGAACCATCAGCCATCCTAAAAGTCCGCCGACAACCATGGCTCCGGGGAAGAATGCGTGAAAGTGATTCAGTTTAGTGGTTTTGTTTTTCGGAAAAAGCGCTGTTGTCAGCGGGTTTCCGGCAACCTCAATCATTCCATTACCGGCACCAAATCCAATCGCCCCCATAAACAGTATCCAGAATGCACTTGGCTGACCGGCAAATGGGAATCCCAGCAGGAAAAATGTTACACCCGCAAGGTGAAAAATAAATGCCCATATGGTAGCTTTTTTGAGGCCAATTTTTTCCAGAAATGGCCCGATTGTTAACAGAGAAACTGCCATTCCCCATAGAGCAGCACCACCAATATATCCTACCTGCGCATTGGTGAGTATAAACTCAGTTTTGAGCTGATACAGGATATTACTGACGAGTACAAAAGAGAAGCCGGTGGGTACAAGCGCAAGACAGATACCGGCAAATATCTTCTTGCGGTTAATGTCTTCTAACTGTTTTGGTTTATCCATAGATTTTCTGAGTTCAGGTTAGTGGGTAAAGTGGTTAGTTGTTTGGTTGAAAGTTCTTAGAGTATAACCCGCGGTTGTTATAGTAAGTGCAAAGTTGATAGCAATTCTGATTGCGTCATTTTATTAGAATTCTTTGTTACTACAAGTGAGGTAAATTTAAATCGAAAGCGCTTTCCTGTCTTCACAAAAAACGTACAAAATCTTACCATTTTCAATGCCAAATATCCAAAAAAATTATTCAATTTTATTTTAGCTAAATATTTGAAGGACCAAAAGTTAATAAATGTAAACGAAACACTTATTTATTCAAAAATATAATCTGCAAAATCCCACTGCTCAATCTGCTCCTTTGTAAGAGCCTCGTCAGTAAGTATTGATTTCACCATCCGCACCGGAATGCTTCCATTTTTGAGAATGGTATCATGAAATTCCACAGCACTCATCTCACCGGTTTCTACCAGATCTTTATAGAGAGAGTAAAACTGCATTCCTCCAATCATATATGCAATCTGGTAGAGGGGACCGTAGTTGCCGGTGAACGATCGGCGAACTTCTGCCTCAGCATTGGCATACTCATGGCCCACACGCTCAACCAAATAGTCGATGCTCTGTTGCGGGGTCCAGTTGCCCAGGTGGTAGTTCAGCGAAAAGATAATTCGGGCATATCGGTGCGTTCTCCAGAAAAGCATTCCAATTCTGTCTTCCGGGGTTTCGGCAAAATCGAGATCCCAGAGCAGCAACTCCCAGTAAAGCGCCCATCCTTCGCCCCAGAAAGAGGTTCGGAAAGGGGATCTGTAGGTGCTGTATCGGCGATTATAAAAACCTTGAAGATGGTGGCCGGGGATCAGCTCGTGCTGAACAGTAGCGCGGTTAAAGTGCGGATTATTTCCGCGAAGGCTCATCATTTTAGCATCGTGATCCATCGTATGGGTGGGGTAGGAGATACTGATTACTTCACCGCCGGTAAAAAACGGGTTGATCAGCTGACGTTCAGGGGTCATCATCCGCATTCTCCAGACTTCATCTGCGAGTTCAGGAACGGTAATTAAATCACGTTCTTTAATGAAATCCACGGATTCCTGATGCAGCCTCATGATCAGTTCCGGTTTTTTACCCGGTTGTACATACTGCTCTTTCACATGTTCAAGTGCAGCGTGCCAGTCATCCCCGTAGCCAAGCTCCCGGGATGCGCGCAGCATTTCCTCCTCCGCTTTTGCAAACTGGTGTTCAGCGATATCAATCAGCTCTTGCGGGGAGTAGCGGATCATTTCCAATTCCAGCCGCTTCTCGATCTCTTCCCGGCCGATTGGATTTCCAACAATTCCGCTGTCGTCCATCTGTTCAGCCTCTTCATCAAAATATCCTTCAATAAACTCCGCATAGTCCGAAATGGCTGCATCAAGTTTTTTCCACGGTTCTTCGGTCCACCAGGTAAACTCAATATCGTACCCGTGATAAAATGTGTAGGCATCATCCAATGCGCGATGAATATCATTCAGCGCACGATTTGCCGCACGGGTTTGCCGATTCAATAGATACGAAGAGTTCGATAATTCCTCTTTAAGCTCCCCGATTTCCCGGGCCCAGTTGTCCATACGGTTTGCTGCCTGTTGAGCATCAGGCTGTGTGCCGGATCTGCGATCGTTGATGAACTCCATGATATCATCGAGGTCGGGCAGCCATTCACGGACAGATTCAAACTCCTGCTTGCTCTGATCCAGAAAGTAGACATGCCGATCGATATGAGTTTTAAGCAGATGAAAATCGACCTGGTTTCGGTGGGTCAGATTATCAAAATCGATGGCATCAAGCCGATCGTACCAATCACTGTAAAACTGTTCAAACCTTTCGAAATATTCGTCCGAATTCTGAACGGAGTACCGCCTGTTGAGCACCGACCGGTCTTCATCAAAAATATAAATGAGCTGTTTGATGTTGCTCTCTTCATCAGTATCAGCAGCGAAAAGGGAAGTTGCGTTTGCCAGGGATGCGCACAGGATTATGTACGTGAACCACAAAACAGCGGAGGATTTGAGTATCGTATTCATGGACATATATTTTTGATTGGTTTTAAAGTGGTTTGGCTTGATCGGTATCAGCCTGCAAATCGGTTTGGGTTGATCAGTGAGTGATTCAGATCTGATTTTCCCTCCGTAATCAAATCAGCCACAATTTTCCCGCAGGAGGGAGCCAGGCTCATCCCCATCATAGCATGGCCGGTTGACGCGTACACATTCTTCAGCGAGCTCACAGTTCCCACATACGGCATTCCGTCGGGTGAGCAGGGACGGAGGCCGGTCCAGACCGGGTGGCCTTCCAGGTCGTTCATGCTGAATTCCGGAAGGTATTCACAGACCGATTTTTTCAGGCCGTTCATTTTTGCCCGGTTGATGCGGGTGTCTGTACCCACAATTTCCATCGTACCGGCAAAACGGAGGGAACCAAACATCGGGGTCATCGTAACTTTTCGTTCCGCAAATATTCCGCAGTTAAGAGGGCGTTTAACCGGTTCTTCAATCGTAATACTGTAACCTTTTCCTGCCTGCATCAACATCTGTGTTCCAAATTTTTTGGCGATGCCGGCAGACCACGCACCGGCACAAAGTATGTAGGTGTCCGCTTTCCACTCTTTGCCGTCACTGCTGTGGAGAGTTCTGATTTTACCGCCGGATTGATCCATCTTTTCAATTTCCGTATTCCAGTGAAAGGTCACTCCGCGCGAAACCAGTAGTTCTTTCAGGGAATCCATGAGACTGCCGGGATGGAGATGGGCATCTTTAGGATAGTAGGTAGCCCCGATAATATTCAAATTAAGATCGGGCTCCATCTCTTTTACCTGATCTGCAGTAAGAACTTCGGCCGGAACACCCAGCTGCTGCGCTATTTCAGCGGCTTCAACCTCTTTTTTAAGTCCTTTTTCAGTATTGCAAAACATCAGCAAACCGCGCTTTTCATAACCGAAAGAGCTGTTTTCTTCAGATTCGAAATCGATCAAAAGTTCACGGCTTGCCATCAGCAAATCACGCAGAACGGGTCCGGCTTGTTTAACATGTTCGTCAGTGGAGGCTTTTTTAAATTCCCAGCCCCATTTCAACAGATCAAGACTCAGGCGCGGACGAATGTAAAACGGGCTTTCAGGTTCAAGCATCCATTTTAATCCCTTACTGATAATTCCGGGAGAAGAGAGTGGAATGATGTGGCTCGGCACAATCATACCGGCATTTCCGTATGAGCAGTTATCTTTGCCGGTGTCTTTATCCAGTATGGTAACTTCCAAACCACGCCGGTTCAGATAATATGCGGTGAAAAGCCCTGCTATTCCCGCACCAATAATTATCACACGATTGCTTTCCATTCTCGTAGTTATGCTGCTGATATTAAAGTTAAAAATCCGGAATCCAACCGGATCGATTCAGATTACCTGGAAGCCGTGTGCGTAGGGATCATCATCGTCGATAGTAATTGTATTGTACCCGGTAATTCTGGCCCACCCCTCAATACTCGGAATGATCGCTTCTTTATCCCCGAGTTGAGTATTTTTCTCAATTCTGCCGATAAACCGGCTACCAATAAAACTTTCATGCACAAATTCATCCCCGATAGCGAGTTTTCCTTTCGCGGCCCACTGTGCCATCCGGGCTGAGGTTCCGGTTCCGCACGGTGAGCGGTCGATCGCTTTATCTCCGTAAAACACAGCGTTCCGGGCTGTGGAGTCGGGATCGATTGTGTTTCCGGTCCAGAGCATGTGGCTCAGGCCACTGATCGTGGAATCTTCCGGGTGGACAAAGGTATAGTTTTCATTCAGCTGGCTGCGCAGTTCCCGGCTCCAGCCGATCAGCTGATCGGCTTTACATTCATGAATGCCGGGAAAATTTTCCTGCGGATCGACGATGGCGTAGAAATTTCCGCCATAAGCTACATCAACCTTTAGATTTCCAAGATCTGGACAATCCACTTCCAGGTTTTCCGCTTCGAGATAGCTGGCAATGTTTGTCAGCTTCACCGAGGAAACCCGGCTGCCCTCCATCGTGTACTCCACATCGACCAGGCCGGCGGGAACCTCAAGTTTCAGTTTTCCTTCGGTTTTTGGGGTAACCAGGCCTTCCTGCAGCATAATGGTAACCGTGCCGATAGTACCGTGTCCGCACATCGGCAGGCATCCGCTGGTTTCAATGAAGAGAACCCCAATATCGTTTTCAGGGTCGGAGGGAGGATAGAGAATACTGCCCGACATCATATCGTGGCCGCGCGGTTCAAACATCAGTCCTTTTCGGATCCAGTCGAATTCCCGGAGAAAATGCTGACGTTTTTCACTCATATTTTTCCCTTTTAAAATCGGTCCGCCGCCGGCTACAAGCCGAACCGGGTTCCCGCAGGTATGAGCATCAATGCAAAAAAATCGTTTTACGGCCATTCTGTTTTACGTAGTTAGTTGTTGATAGACAAAAATAGCCGCACTTAGATCTTCCAGTGCATGCCCGGTAGATTTAAAAAATGTAATTTCGTTGCTATCTTTTCTTCCAGCTGATTTGCCCTGACACAAATCAAACAGGGTTGCTGCAACATCCTCTTTTTGTATTACACCGTCGGCAAGTGGTATTGCAAGATCACCTGTTTCGTGCCATGCATCATCATGGTCTATAAAAAGAGTAGAGCGCTTTAATACCTCGTTATCAGATTCCCGCATATCGGTTCGATAAGCACCTACCATATCAAGATGCTGACCAGGTTTAAGCCAGCGGCCATAAATCAATGGGTCGGTACTCATTGTTGCGACGGAGATGATATCTGCTTTAGGAACGGCTTGAGAGAGATCATTTATTACCTCAAAATTCTGATCCATGCCTGCCAGCTGATCAATTACAAGTTGACCTTTTCCCTCGGTATGTTCCCATATATAAACTTTCTTTATAGGGCGAATCGTACAATGGGCTTCAATAAGTTCGGTGCTTAATGTACCTGTACCTACCATTAAAAGAGTTTCAGATTCAGGCCGCGAAAGAAAAGATGACGCTACTGCTGATTTTGCGGCTGTCCGGCGGGCAGTAATGCCACTGGCATCAAACAAAGCTATCGGGGATCCGTTTTTTGCGTCAATAAGTATATAGAGTCCCTGTATACTTGGCAGGTTAAACTGTTTATTATATGGCGAAACGGTTACGGTTTTAATACCCACATACGTACTGTTTTGCCATGCAGGCATAAGCAGCAGTGTTGAGGCAGTATCGCCTATTCCATTGTCGAAATTTTTATGCATACGCTGAGGTACAGTATAATTCCCGACAAAAGCTTTTTTTAAGAATGGTATAAAATCCTTGAATGGAAGATGATTTAGGGTCGTTTTCTTATCAACTTTAAGCATCTTAAGAGATTTGTAAAATCATTTGAACGTAAAATTATTTTCCAGGAAGGAATTTTTCCCTTTTAAAACAGAAAAGGCCATCTGTAAACAGAATGACCTTTTTTTGTCTGCATAGAATTATTTTGTCAGTGTTCCATCTACTATGCGATGAATCTTAAGCGGATTGTCATTTTTAAGCTCATCAGGAAGCAGTTCTTCCGGGCAGTCCTGGAATGCAATCGGCCGGGCAAAACGACGGATGGCGCCGGTTCCCACCGATGTAAATTTGGAATCGGTTGTAGCAGGAAACGGACCGCCATGCTGCATCGACGGACAAACTTCAACGCCGGTAGGTGCATTATTAAAGATCACCCGTCCAGCTTTTTCCCTGCCGATGTTAATCAGCGGGGCATGTGCAACAAGCTCTTTTTCCGTGCCCATGAACGTAACGGTAAGCTGACCATTCAGTTTTTTAGCAACTTTCTCCATCTCACTGCTGTCTTTACACTTCACAACAATGGTAAACGGTCCGAACACTTCTTCCTGCAGTTCATCATTCTCCAGGAAAACTGAAGCTTTAACGGCAGCAAGGGATGCGGCTCCGTTGAGGCCGGTTTCATCGGCCGGACTTGTAATAACTTCAACGCCGTCCTGACTCAGGATCTCTTTGCGTTGTGCCCTGTAATTTTTGGCAACTCCTTCATTCAGCATACAGTCCGGAGTATATCCGGCGAGTTTTTCGCCAAGAGTTTTTGCAAACGTATTCAGATTGTCGCTTTCGATACCGATCAGAAGTCCGGGGTTGGTACAAAACTGACCTTTACCCAGCGTTACTGAACCTGCATATGTTTCTGCGATAGATTCTGCGTCAGATGAAAGTTTCTCATCAAGCAGAAATACGGGATTGACGCTTCCCATCTCTGCATAAACGGGGATCGGCTCATCACGGGCCGCTGCATTTTTGAAAATTGCGGTTCCTGCCGCGAATGATCCGGTAAAGCCGACCGCTTTTGCAGAAGGATGTTTTACAAGCTTTTCGCCAACATCTGCTTTACCGTTTAGTGAGCTGAATACTCCATCCGGCATTCCGGTGCGTTCAGCTGCTTTCAGGATTGCACGGCTGACGAGTTCATTCGTTCCGGGATGCGATTCATGCGACTTTACAATTACGGGGCATCCTGCAGCAAGCGCAGAAGCGGTATCGCCGCCGGCGGTTGAGAACGCGAGCGGAAAGTTGCTCGCCCCAAAAACGACTACCGGGCCCAATGGAAAGAGCATATTCCGGATATCTGCTTTCGGGAGGGGTTCGCGGTCGGGTTGTGCGAGATCAATCCGGGCATCCACCCAGGAACCGTCGCGCAGCAATCCAGCAAACATTTTGATCTGGTTCACGGTTCTGCCGCGTTCACCCTGGAAACGTCCCTCGGGCAGACCCGATTCTGCAACTGCCCGTTGAATGAGCTCATCACCGAGATTTAAAATCTCTTCGGCAATGGCTTCGAGAAAGTCAGCCTTTTTTGCACCGGAGAGGTTTTTATACTGATCAAATGCACTCCCGGCTTTTTTAAATGCCTGTTCAATTTCCTGTGAGGTAGCAACGTAAAATTTTTCAGGAAGCTGTTCATTCGTCTCCGGATTGGAGGCCTGGAGAAATGAATCTCCCTTATTTGAATGAGTTTTTCCAATAAAGTTTTTGCCTTCTATCATTAAACTGGTTGTTTTTGATTAACAAGATATTGCGTGATTTTCGGCCGCGCTTTCATGGCGCTGTCGATTACGCCTAATACATGTTCGCGTTCTTTTCCGGCGAGTTTAAGGCGCGGCTTGCGTACATGTTCGGTGCCGATTCCGGTTGCAACTTCTGCAAGTTTAATGTTTTGTACAAGTTTTGGATTAATATCGAGTTCAAGCAGGGGCATAAACCATCGATATATCTCGGCGGCTTCATCCACTTTGCCCGCTTTGCACAGTTCATAAATGGATACGGTTTCTCTTGGAAATGCGCATACAAGGCCTGCAACCCATCCGGATGCTCCAAGCAAAAGTGTTTCCATGGCAAGAGTATCCACACCACATAACACGCTAAATCGATCTCCAAACCGGTTAATCATGCGGGTTACGTTGGTTACATCCCGGGTAGATTCTTTTACGGCCTGAATATTCTCGTGTTCTGTGAGCTGTTCAAACATATCCAGCGTAACTTCAATACCGTAATCCACGGGATTGTTGTAGATCATTATCGGCAATTCAGTAGATTCCGCAACAGCCTTAAAATACTCAACCGTTTCGCGGTCATCGGCTTTATAACGCATGGGCGGGAGCAGCATCAATCCGGCAGCACCGTTCTTCTGAGCATCCAGGGCGGCTTCAATCGCAGCATCCGTTGTTGGCTCTGCGATATTTATAATCACGGGAATGTTTCCATCAACCAGTTCCAGTGTTTTTTCAAGAAGCTGAAGCTTTTCCCCGTTTTTTAGTGTACTTGCTTCACCTAAGGTACCTCCCAGGATTATACCGTGAATACCCGCATCGAGCTGGGTGTGAATATTTTTCTCGAATGTTTCAAAATCAAGAGAACCATCTTCGTTGAACTTGGTAGTGATTGCGGGATAGACTCCTTTCCAGTGAATTTTCATATAGTTTTTATCTGAATTTTAATTGAAATGTGCAGCTCAAGAACTATGATTGGATATACAATTGGTGCTTTATAAACAAATACGTCCCATTAACATAGCCAAACCTTAACATTGTACATCCTACTAATATAATCGGTCGATCATAGCTCTTTTGCAACTTCAAAAAAATGTAAGGCCAGAATCGCCTGAAAATCTTCTACAATTTTGATTTATATAGTGTATATGTTCGTGAATTTGAATTCGTTTTTAATCCTTTTACAACTTTAAAAACCGTTGTGGAAGGGGTTTTCCATACATTGGTTACAGGTTTCAGTACATCGTTGCAACGTATTTCTTTTCATAGCAATATACCGGTCAGGGCTGGTACTATTTTGTTCTATGCGCTGTAAAAATTCTCTTTTTTAATACAATCTTACACACTTTATCCGGAATTTTGCACATTACAGATCAAGATACGTGTATGTTAACAAAATGAAGGTGATTACTATGCGGGACAAATCGATTTACTTTCGTCTGCCAAAAACCGGCAAAAAAGGGTTCTTGCTCGAACATGACTACCTGCCACATTTTTACGATAAACTTCACTACCACCCGGAGCTTCAGTTAAAATATGTTATGGAAGGTACCGGTGATCTTTTCGTGGGTAATACGTTCACACATTTTGAACCGGGAGATCTGTTTCTGATCGGATCCAACCAGTCGCATGTGTTCAAAAATTCTCCGGAATATTTTGAGGAGGATAGTAAACTTATGTCGCATTCAGTTTCTGTATTTTTCCAGGAAGAGTCGCTCGGAAACGGATTTTTTACGATCGAGGAGATGGCTGATATCCAGAACCTGATTGAACGGTCAGGCAGGGGGCTTCAGTTTTCGGCACGAACAGTGCAAAAAGTAGAAGACCGGATTCGTGCACTCGTAGATATCGAAGGATTTGAACAATTTCTGGAAATTTTATCCATCCTGAATGAGCTTGCTACCTCGGATGAATATGAATACCTGGCGAGTATTAACAGCCCGGAACCGTTGAGTGACAATGAAAATCACAAGATCAACGAGGTGATTAATTACATTTTCATGAATTATAAAGACAATATAAAGCTGGAAGATGCAGCCAATATTGCAAATTATAGTCAGGCCGCGTTTTGTCACTTTTTTAAACAGCACACCCGGAAAACATTTATCCAGTTTTTGATTGAAGTGAGGGTCTCAAAAGCGTGTAAAATGCTGCGTGACAGTGAATTGAATGTCTCTCAAATCTGCTATGAGTGCGGTTTTAACAACGTTTCGAATTTTAACCGCCAGTTTAAAAAAGTAACGGGGCTTTCACCTACAGCCTACGTGAAAAAATATGAAGAGCGGGTGGAGAATATTTCGCACGCATCTTAAGAACCAACCCAAATTTATTCGAAATAAAGGATACGATTTTGCCTCAACTTTAAAACTTTTCATTCCAGTTCAGTTAGTCACAACTGAACTGGAATGAATGCTCAGCAAGTGATCTGAGCACTGAATACCACCCGGGAACTTCACCCGGCCTGGGGTGAAATCGATATAATGCATTTAAATTTCTTCAATGTATTTTTTCCAAAATCTAAGATGAATAGAAATAGTTATATATGATTCATAAAATACAATTTTTAGGAATTATCGGATTTGTTGCATGTATAATTATTTCCTGTACACAAGAGCAGCATTCACCCAATCATCTTTCCCAGGATTCCTTCATTCAACTACCGATAGAGACAGCCTTTGAGTTTACAGAATCAGCAGATATGGCATTTCGTTATATCCGATCGATGAAAATAGACGATAACGGCAATGTACTTGTAACTGATCCCACTCAACCGGTTGTATTCACGTTTGATGCGGAAGGGAATCTGATTCAGAAAATCGGAAATAATGGTCAGGGACCAGAAGAATTTCAAAATGTAGGTTCAATTATACTCGCTCAAAACAGCTTATTAGTTACTGATGGTATTTCTCTTAAAATCGAAGTATTTGATTACCGGAATGAGATGTACGAACACGCACGTACAATAAATGTTACTAAGCAAAACCTCCTGGGCAATTTGTTAGGGCTGACGGAAGAAGGGATTCTGATCAAAAATGACATTTTGCTCAGTCCCTCCGGAATGAATAATTCTTCAGAAACACCCATAAGTTTTATTAGCCGTGACGGGGACATTCTTCAGGATACTTTATTCAAGGTACCTATTCATGAATTCGTTGTGGACGATTCACAAATACCATTTGTAGCAGGCAGAATCTTTGGAAATACCAAGCAGTTGGCGTTTGATCGCGAAAGCAAGGTATACTCGCTTTGGACTGAAAACTTAGACATCAATTATTTCACACTTGATGGTGAAAAACACGAGGCATTTTCTTATTCGCTACAGCCTGTGGCTATAACGAATGCAGAACAAGATAGTGCCCTTAACCAATGGCAAAATCCTCAGCGTACGATAATGCGTCAGCATATGCCTGATGTAAAACCTGTTGCGAGCAAATTAGTAGTTGATGATCAACAACGTATTTGGGTGGAACTTCTTTCTGATGAGCTGGATCATGGATGGTTCGCCTTTACCCCAAGTGGTGAGCCACAGTTCTATATTGAAATACCACACCACAACGCATACCTCCAGGATATCCGAGGAAACACGGTTCTTTGGAATTACACTGATGAAGACGGGAACCCAAGTATTGTGGCCTCCACATTCGAATTACCAGAAATATAACCAGCCCATTAACGGGGTACAGACTTCATAGATTTATATGAATTGTCTATTGAGAAAACAATTTTGTGCCTGTCTTATGCATCAAACCGATTTAATGAACAGTAAATCACAACTCTTTCCCGGCATCGCGGTGCTGATGCTGCTTTTTTTATTTGGATGCAGTGAAGATTCCTTTGAAGCAGAATGGCACCAGGAGGATGGATATCGCTGGGCTGAATTGCCGGTTTCCGATAGCGGGCCGGTGGGCTTTGAGATGATTCCGTCTTCACGCACTGGTATCACCATCAATAATTTTCTCTCGGATGAGCGGATGAACGAAAACCGCGTTCTGATGAACGGTTCAGGCGTTGCCGCCGGAGATATCACAGGGAACGGGCTGCCGGATCTCTATTTTGCCCGGATTGACGGCCCCAACAAGCTCTACAAAAACCTTGGCGGATTTCGCTTTGAGGATATCACAGAGCAAGCCGGAGTTGCCCACGAAAATCACCTTTCTGCCGGAGCTGTGTTTGCTGATGTAAACGGAAACGGGCATCTCGATCTGCTGATCACATCCATCGACAGTGAAAATGCACTCTACCTGAATGACGGCGAGGGCCGGTTTGAATACCAGGAAAACAGCGGGCTGGGTCCGGCTCGCGGCAGCATGACAATGGCTCTGGCTGATGTGAACGGCAACGGCTACCTGGATCTCTACGTGGTAAATTATCGGGAGATTAATGTTGTGGATGTTTTTGATGTGCAGGAGCTCGTGTGGGAAAACACCGTGCAGGATGGTGAACTGGTTGAGCCGTACGACGATTATTTTACGATCCTTGACCGCGGTGAAGGATTTCCGCCCGAGCGCCATGAAATCGGCCGGGAGGATGAATTCTACTTTAATAACGGGGATGGCACATTTTCTAAAGTGGAGGATCCCGAAAACATGTTCCTCGCTTCTGATGGCTCACCCCTCGGTTTCTATCCCGACTGGGGACTGGCCGCAAAATTTCACGACCTCAACGGCAACGGCCTGCCCGATCTCTACGTCTCGAATGATTACTGGACGCCCGACCGTGTGTGGATGAACCAGGGCGACGGCACCTTTCGCGCTATCGATACGCTTGCCATGCGAAATTCCAGTTTTTACTCCATGACGGTTGATTTTTCGGATGTGAGTCGCAATGGTCACCTCGATATTTTCACCGTAGAGATGCTCAACGACAAGCACAGCGACCGCCTGCAGATGCGCCTGCCAACCGAGCCGTTTCCGCTGCTTCCGGGTGACTATGAAAATCGCCCGCGCTATAACCGGAACTCCCTGTTCTTGAATCGCGGTGATAATACCTACGCAGAGATCTCATACTACAGCGGAGTTCACGCCACGGAGTGGTCCTGGGCCACGCGTTTTATTGATCTGAACCTGGATGGTTACGAAGATCTTCTGGTAAAAACCGGTTTTGCGTTTGATTTCCAAAACCTGGATTCACAGCGACAAATGCTCGATCACCTGATCGCCACGAGGGGAGCTGCTAGAAATTATGTAGAGGATTTTGATCGCCTGCTGCAGCAAAACCGCATCTTCAAAAATAATGGAGACCTTACGTTCACCGATCTGAGCAGCGACTGGGGATTCACCGAAAAAGATATCTCGCTCGGTATTGCGCTGACCGATCTCGATGGCAACGGTGTGCTGGATGTGGTATCAAGCCGGATGAATGATGAACCGGGAATTTTTAAAAACAGGGCGCTTGGGCCGCGAATTTCGGTTCGGCTGATCGGCACATCACCCAACACACAGGCGATCGGGGCGAAGCTGAAACTCACCGGCGGGCCTGTGGATCATCAAACCAAAGAACTCATCAGCGGAGGAGATTATCTCTCCGGGTCGGACCCGTTCGCCGTTTTTGCGGCAGATCCGGCCAATGAAAATCATCACCTGCAGATCACCTGGCCGGATGGATCGCAGACAGAAATGGACGTTCAGCCCAACCGGATGTATGAGATCGATCAGAATAACATCGCGTCGTCCATGCCGGATAATTCCAATGAGGAGTCTGCAGAACCATTATTTTCAGACCGAACCGATCAATTGAATCACCGGCACCATGAGAGTGATTTTAACGATTTCAGGGTACAGCCGCTGCTTCCTTTTGAACTTAGCAGGCAGGGTCCCGCTGTGGCCTGGCTTGATCTGACCGGGGATGGTGGCGAGGAGCTGATTATCGGTGCCGGGGCAGGTGGCAAAACCGGAATCTATCGCGTAGAAAACGGAAACTTTACCCCGCTGGATATTGATCTCTTGAATGAAGAAGCGCCCGGAGATCAAACGGGAATTGTGGGATGGAAGGAAGATGGCCAGACGCACCTTGTGATCGGTTTTGCAAATTATGAACAGGGGTCGGCGCGGGTTCCATCAGCTATTCACTACCGGCTGGAAGGCGGAGAAGTTGTGTCTTCCGATAGCCTGCCGGGAATCTTATCAACAACCGGTCCGCTTGCGGCTGCAGATTATACCGGGGATGGGCGAGTTGATCTGTTCATCGGCGGACGGTTCAAACCGGGGCAATATCCTTATGATGCCGATTCGCGCCTCTTTAGAAACGACAATGGGACACTGGTTCACGACACAGAAAACCAGGCGGTTCTGAATGATATCGGGCTGGTGACCGGGGCCCTTTTTGTAGATTACAATAACAGCGGTGAGCAGGATTTGATCCTAACTACGGAATGGGGTTCGCTGAAACTTTTTGAAAATAACGGCGGCATGTTTACCGAACGGACATCCGAACTCGGTCTCGATCGCTACAATGGTCTCTGGCAAGGCGTTGCTGCGGGAGATTTCAACGGAAACGGGTATTCCGACCTGGTGGCAACGAACTGGGGTGAAAACAGTCCGTACAGAATTGAAAATCCAGACCGTCCGCTCAGAATCTTTTACGGTGATTTCACCCGGAATGGCCGAATCGATATCGTTGATACGTATTACGATGAACAGATTGGCGGCGATGTGCCTCGCAGAAAACTGGAGGAGTATGAAAATATTGAGGATATTCTGCGCCACGTGCGGTCGAACAAGCAGTTTTCAGAAATGACCATCGGCGATATGCTTCGGGCGGACCCGGATCAGATTAACCATAAAGATGCAAATACGCTGAAGCATAAAGTGTTCATCAACCATGAAGGTGAACGTTTTGAAGCAAAATCTCTGCCGGTTGAAACGCAGTTAACGGCTGGATTTTACGCAGGTGTTGCCGACATGGACAACAGTGGTCAGGATGACATCTTCATCTCCCAGAATTTCTTTGCCGTTGCTGATCCGCAGCGAAAACCACGCCTCGACTCCGGACGCGGACTCTGGCTGAAAGGGGATGGCGATGGAAACTTTCAAACGGTACCGGGTCACCAAAGCGGCGTAAAAGTTTATGGTGAACAGCGGGGTGCCGCTCTGGCGGATTATACCGGAAATGGGAAAGTGGACCTGGCGGTGAGTCAGAATGCCGCTGCTACTCGTATTTTTGAAAACCGGTCGGCAGAACGCGGAATCCGGGTTGCTCTCGAAGGTCCTGCGCAGAACAGGCTTGGAATCGGTTCAATTGTGAGGCTGATGTATGCGGACGGATCGGCAGGCCCGGTGCGGTATATCCAGGCGGGATCTGGATATTGGTCACAAAACAGCACTGTACAGATTCTTGGAGTTTCAGGCACACCGGAAGCAGTTGAAGTGACCTGGTTTGATGGACGTGTGGATCAAATCGATATCGATCCGGGGCAGATGGATTATGTGATATCGTATTGATTTCATTTTTTTTGCCGCGGTGGCGCGGTGGCGCAGTGAGGGTGTTAAATGTACGGCTGGAGAATTTTCTCGCGGAGGCGCAACGGCGCAAAGAAGGTGATAATTATTGTGTGGTATAAAATCAAATTTTAACCTTCGTGTAGCTTAGAGTCCTTGTGTCCTTCATGGTGAAAACTGTGCGGCTGGAGTATTTTACCGCGGTGGCGCAACGGCGCAGAGATGGGGAAGATTTGTAAGGTGTAATAAAATCAATAATGAAACCTTCGTGAATCTTCGTGTCTTTGAGTCCTCGTGGTGAAAACTGTACGGCTGGAGAATTTTACCGCGGTGGCGCAACGGCGCAGAGATGGGTAAGATTGTGAGGTGTTATGATATCAATAATAGAACTTTCGTGAATCTTCGTGTCTTTGAGTCCTCGTGGTGAAAATTTTAAGGCTAATGAATTTTATTAATGTTATACCATCTTAAAAAATTGGGGATACAATCCGAAGATTTCAAAATGTAAAAATCTATCAATCGTAAAAACCCACAAGTATTGAACAAGATATCAGAGGTTCCCCGAACTTGTATTTGATATATAAAGCCAATCAACACAAACAAAAATATTTCAGAATGCCACCCTATTTGAAACCAGTTCCTGTACTTATCCTGTTTTTATCCGGATTTATAATGCTTTTAGCGGGATGCGATTCAGAATCGAACAGCGATCGTCTGCACGCATTGATGGATGAAGCTGAAGAGTTTGAAATTCGTGAAAATCCGTTTCGGGGAGGTGATGATGGAGAGTATCAGGAAAACGACAGACTTCAGTCGGTAGCGATGGAAGATCTTGAGCGCAGATATGAATTCTGGAGTGATATTCAGAATCAGCTGGAGTCGGATGTTACCCGCGATGAACTCGATCTAAGTCACCAGATTACGTACGACTCTTTCAAGCGTCAGGTTGACCACAATGTGAATCAGCACCGATACCGGAGTTACCTGGTGCCCATGAACCACGAAGGAGGTTTTTTTAACCGGTTAGTCGGCCTGGAAAACCGGGTACCGCTCGATTCCCTTCAGAACTACGAAGATTATATCACCCGCCTGAACGCTGTACCAAACTATTTCAATCAGCATATCGAACACATGCGAACCGGAATGGAAGAGGGGTATACGCTTCCATCAGTGATTTTTGTGGATGATTACGACCATTATTTTACCTCGGCAATTGTGGATGAAGCCACCGAATCCAGTTTTTATGAGCCGTTTGAGGATTTTCCGTCATCAATATCAGAATCAGATCGTGAACGTCTGGCCGAAGAGGGCAGAGCTGCAATTGAGCAGTCGGTTATGCCGGCGTACAGATCGCTAGCCGATTTTCTGACTAATGAGTATATCCCCGCTGCCCGTGAGACGATCGCGACTGCAGATCTGCCGGATGGCGAGGATTATTATAATCACCTGATAGAATATCACACCACGCTGCCGATGACGGCCGAAGAGGTGCACCAGGTAGGGCTCGATGAAGTGGAGCGTATTCGAAATGAGATGTATGAAATCATCGAAGAAGTAGGGTTTGAAGGGAGCTTTGATGAATTCCTGGAGTTTCTCCGAACCGATCCGCAGTTTTTTGTGGATGAACCGGAAGATCTGCTCAAGGAAGCATCCTACCATTCAAAACGAATGGACGGTAAACTCCCTGAAATTTTTCATATCCATACGCTGCCGAGAAGGCCGTACGGAGTTCAGCCGGTTCCCGATCACCTCGCCCCGCGATATACAGGCGGCCGGTATTCGCTCGGCGGCGGAACGCGTGCGGGTGAGTACTGGGTGAATACCTACAATCTGCCAAGCCGGACGCTCTACACGCTTGAAGCCCTGACTTACCACGAAGCTGTACCGGGACACCATCTTCAAATCGGACTGAACCAGGAGATGGATGATCTTCCCAGACGCGCAGGCGGATTAACTGCATTTTCGGAAGGATGGGCGCTCTATGCTGAACGACTCGGACTGGATGTTGGCCTTTACGACGATCCCTATTCCAATTTTGGCCGGCTCACTTACGAAATGTGGCGCGCCTGCCGTTTGGTTGTAGATACCGGGATGCATGCCCTGGGCTGGAGCCGCGAGGATACGATTAATTTTATGACTGAAAACACAGCGCTATCCCATCACGAAATCGACACGGAGACCAACCGATATATCGCGTGGCCGGGACAGGCTCTTGCCTATAAAATGGGTGAGCTGAAGATCCGGGAACTTCGCGAAACCTATGAAGAAGAACTGGGCGACGATTTCGATATCCGCGACTTTCATGAGGCGGTGCTGAAAAACGGTCCGGTTACCCTGCCGGTTCTGGAACAGCAGGTCGCTGATTTTTTTGAAAACCGGGATCAATAACCGAATATGGCTGAACAAAAAAGTATGCTGCTACGAATGAATATCAACCGGCACAATAAAACATCAGACACTATGGTATCACGAATACTTCTACAAACATGTACACTTACTGCCGCTGCACTTTTGCTTCTGCCAGCCGCTCTGTTTGGTCAGGGTGAGCTCGAAGATTATCAGCGGGCAGATGAACTGCGTGATCGTTTTGACGGCACCGTCACCGACAGAATCCTGGGTCAGCCGACCTGGCTGGAAGATTCACCGGAATTCTGGTACCGGAAAAGTGTAACCGGCGGTTATGAATTCGTACATGTGAACGCCGAAGAGCAATCACGGGAAGCACCGTTCGATCACGACCGGCTTGCACGGACACTGTCTGAAGCGGCCGGTGATGAGTATCACGGGCTTGAACTGCCGTTTAATTCATTTGAATATGTGAACAATCGATCTTCAATTGAAGTGTCTATCGATGGCACGATCTATACATGCTCGCTGTCATCCTATCATTGTGATACTCGTCCGGACGAAAACAGCGGATCTGGCTGGTCAAGCTGGGGCGTGTGGGATCATGACCTGGAACCGGTGAACCTGGCAAGAAGTGAAGAAGAACGGGAATCGCCCGACGGGAAATGGAAAGCATTTGTGAAAAATTACAACGTTGCGCTCCGTAACGTCGAGACGGATGAAGTAACCATGCTAAGCACCGACGGTTCAGAACAAAACTATTATAATTACAACTCTTTCCGCTGGTCACCTGATTCCGAAAAACTGGCTGCCTATCGCAAAATTCCGGGATACGACCGGAAAATACATTACGTGGAAAGTTCACCGCAGGATCAGCTGCAGCCGCGCCACCTCAGCCGTACATACATCAAACCGGGGGATGTGCTGGATATAGATCAGCCGGTGCTATTTCATGTGGAAGATGGAAATCAGATAAACGTGGATAACGACCTTTTCCCGAACGCCTATTCCAACAGTAACATGAACTGGTGGAGTGACAGCCGTGGATTTTACTTTGAGTACAATCAGCGCGGACATGAGGCGTACAGAATCATCGAAGTGGATGGCGAAACCGGCGAAGCGCGTGCTTTGGTGAATGATGAGCCCGATACTTTTTTCAGTTATGCAACATCACTGTACAGACATTACACTGAAAATGGCGAAGAGATTATCTGGATGTCGGAGCGGGACGGCTGGCGACATCTTTACCTCTATGATGGAAAAGAGGGTGAGCTGAAAAACCAGATTACGCAGGGTGACTGGGTTGTGCGTGACGTGGACTATGTGGATGAAGAGAACCGGCAGATCTGGTTCCGTGCCAGCGGGCTGGATGATGACCAGGATCCGTACTACATCCACTACCTTAGAATCAATTTTGACGGAAGCGGACTTACCCGTTTCACAGAAGCTGATGGAAATCATTCCGTGCAATTTTCATCCGACCGTGAATTTTATGTTTCTACCTGGTCGCAGGTTGACCAGGCCCCGGTTTCTGAACTTCGCAGAACATCCGATCAGTCCCTCGTAATGGAACTGGAAGAGTCTGATATCAGTGCACTGGAAGAGGCGGGGTGGCAGGCACCCGAGCAGTTTTCAGCTAAAGGAAGAGATGGAGAAACCGATATTTATGGTATTATCATCCGCCCGACAAACTTTGATCCGAATCAGAGCTACCCGGTGATTGAGTACATTTATGCGGGACCGCACAGTAATTTTGTGCCGAAATCCTTCATGAACTACAGCAATATGATGTCCCTTGCAGAACTCGGGTTCATCGTTGTGCAGATCGACGGAATGGGCACAGCCAACCGGTCGAAAGAGTTTCATGATGTTGCGTGGCAAAATCTGGGAGATGCCGGATTCCCGGACAGGATTCTCTGGCATGAAGCCGTAGCCGAGCAATACTCGTGGTATAATAATGAGAGAGTAGGAATTTACGGACGATCCGCCGGGGGACAGAGTTCCACCGGGGCGCTTCTGTTTCATCCCGAACACTACCACGTAGCCGTTTCATCCGTGGGCTGCCACGATAACCGGATGGATAAAATCTGGTGGAATGAGCAGTGGATGGGCTGGCCAATCGGACAACAGTACGACGATGCATCCAACATCGTACACGCCGATAAACTGGAGGGCAACCTGCTTCTTTTTGTGGGTGAACTGGATACAAACGTAGATCCCGCATCCACCTACCAGCTTGCGGACGCCTTGATTAAAGCGAATAAAGATTTTGATTTTCTGAGCATACCCGGTGCGGGTCACGGATCGATTGGTGATTATGAAGAGCGAAAGCGCCGTGATTTCTTTGTGGAGCATCTGCTTGGGAAACGGGCACCAAACTGGAATCAGCTGAGTACGCAGTGAGATCTGTGGGGTTTATACTTAGTTGGGGGTTCTCGCGGAGGCGCAACGGCGCGAAGTTTTAAAGGCGCAAAGGCGCAATGATGAAATGGGTTTTTGGACTCTATTTTTTATTTCGAACTTGCGTTGGGTATGAAATCATTTAAACCACCGTTGTAATGGATATATTGACAGTAAGCAAATGTGGAATATTAGGACCATATTTCTCATCAATTATTGAACAAACCCGCAGCAGATGAAAAATAATCGATACGTTTTCACTTCTTTTTTGATGATGGGACTGCTGTTTGCAGGGTGCAGCAGTACAAACGAAACCCGTTCGGGCGAAACCAGGTCGAATCAGCAGCCGGATATCGAAATTCATGATCCGTCACTTCGCCTCTCCGATTATTTGCAGCGTGTAGGCGGAGTGGATATTCACGAAACCGGTGGAAATATATCGGTGATTATCCGGGGGAATTTCTCTTTTGAAGCCGAAACGCAGCCGCTTTATGTAATAAACGGCGTTCGGTCGGGCCACGACTACAATCGTGTTGAGCGAATGGTGCCGGTTCAGAATATTTCTTCTGTACAAATTTTGAAAGGATCAGAAGCCTCGGTAAGATACGGACTCGCAGGCAGCAATGGCGCCATTGTTATCCGTACAAAGTAGGCTGATGAAAGGGTGAGACTCCACAACGAACTCCATAATGATCAAAAAGATATGGGATCCAAGTTGATGCCTCACGGGTTTTGCCCCGAAGTACTTCAGTACAGAATTTTTCATGAATCATGATGTAGACTTACGAATGGAGCGATCCCGCGGTTCTGAGAGCTGTTTATGGTTATGGATAGTACTTCCGCTATTTCTGCTGATGGCTTCCTGCGCGTCAGATGAGTCTCCGGATTCAGAATATAGCAGCAGTACAGCTCTTGATGAGCGCCTGACCGATAAAGAACTGATCGCCCGCCGCCATTGTGCCGGATGCCATATCTACCCGGAACCGGATCTTCTCGATAAAAATACCTGGCTCACACAAACCCTGCCCGCGATGGGTCCGCATCTCGGTATCTTTGAATATGACGGGGAAGAGTATCCGCTGGATGAGACCGAATATCTTCCCGAAAATTTCTATCCCGATTACGCTATAGCTACTGATGAAGAGTGGCAGGCCATCCTCGATTTTTATGAAGAGATGGCGCCTGAACGGCTTGAAAGAGATGACGATTTTACTGAAATCCGGCGTGAAAACCACATTTTTAAACCTCTTCGTCCGCCGTACCGGTCCGATACCCATCCCATGGCGAGCGCGGTGAAAATCGATCCGGTAAACGGACTGATTTTTCTTGCAGATGCCAACCTTGGACGGATGTTAATTTACAATCGTGACCTCGATATTGTTGACACTTTTGAAGTACCGGCTGCCATTTCTCATATCGCCTTCACCAACGATACATCCGAACCGGGAAGGAGAGAGCTGATGATTACCTACATCGCAAATATCAATCCGTCGGATGCCAAAGATGGGTTTATTTCCCGTGGATGGTACGATCCGGACAGCGGCAACGGTGAGTTCGATGATCGGTTTATCGAGAATCTGGCTCGTCCGGTCGAATCACTCCTCGCTGATCTCAATCAAAATGGTAAACTGGATCTTCTCGTAAGTGAATTTGGTCACAGGGAAGGTTCTGTGTTCTGGCTGAAAGGGGAGGGAAGCGGTAATTTTAATCAGCAAAAAAACATGCTGATCAACACGCCCGGCTGCCTGGACAGTGAGATCATTGACTGGACCGGAAATGGCCTGCCGGATATCCTGGCGCTCTGTTCACAAGTGGACCAGGCGATCTACCTGTTTGAAAATTTGGGCGATGGGCAATTCAGCCGCAAGACACTTCTCGAGTTCCCGATTACCGCAGGATCCAGCTCTTTTGAACTGCACGATTTTAATAACAACGGCCGCCCCGATATCCTTTATACAAGCGGTGATAATGCGGACTACTCGATGATGTATAAACCGTATCACGGGGTCTATATTTATATGAATGAAGATGAAAATCAATTTTCGGAAAAGTGGTTCTACCCGATTAACGGGGCATACAAAGCGATTGCAAAAGATTTCTCCGGAAACGGACATCCCGATCTTGCAGTTTCATCCTTTTTTGCGGACTACTCCCGCAAGCCGTATGAAGGGTTCATATTTTTTGAAAATGAAGGAAATAACACATTTACCCCGTTCCACCCGCCCGAAGCTTCTTATGGCCGATGGATCGCAATGGATGCCGCAGATTTTACCGGGGACGGAGCCGAAGATATTGTGCTCGCCAACTTTTCGATGGGGCCTACACGAGTCCATGAACAGATCGAAAATATCCTTACTCAAAGTCCCCATATTTTGCTTCTGAAAAATGAATCAGCGTCCGTTGAAAACTGAAGTTCCCTCTCTTAATTACAATTGGTTGTAACGAGTCAGATCTCCAAAATACCTGCTTTAAAAAGCTTCTGAGTGGTGTTTCTGGTAATTCATCCACGCCTTTAAATAAATTCTGACAAACAAAACAACAAGATAGTATTAGTTATATAAAGTCAAATTAGTAACCTTTTTAACAGCTATATAAAATCACAATAATCTTTATCTAACATAGATTCACTCATATCAAAACATAAGGGCAATATGAATTCAAACATACGATTAGTCTCTTTTCTGAAGATACTAATGGTTATCCCACTCTTGCTTGGAATATCCAATAGTGTCTTAGCTCAACATCAGGTATCCGGTACTGTTACTGATGCAGAAACCGGAGAAGCGCTTCCCGGTGTAAGTGTTTTAGTACAGGGAACCGATACTGGCGATGCAACCGGTCTTGACGGCAGCTTTCAGGTTACCGCACCTTCCGATGATGCAACACTGGTCTTTACCTACATCGGTTACGAAAGACAGGAAGTGCCGATTGACGGCCGTTCTGAAATTAATGTAGAAATGGTTAGTGCAGCAATCTTAGGCCAGGATGTTGTTGTGGTCGGTTACGGTACACAGCGCGTAGAAGACCTCACAAGCTCCATCTCCAGTGTGTCTTCGGATGATTTTGTACAGGGCTCTTCACGGAGTGCAGCTGAACTCATTCAGGGGCAGACCGCCGGTTTGATTGTAACCACCTCAAGCGGGAATCCCCGGTCAAGAGGTCAGATTAGTCTGCGTGGTATTACAACTATGAATGCGAGTACATCGCCTCTTATTTTGGTAGATGGCGTTCCCGGTTCACTTGACACGATAGCTCCGGAAGACATTGAATCGATCGATATTCTGAAAGATGGTTCAGCTGCTGCAATCTACGGCTCACGAGGGCAGAATGGTGTGATTCTGATTCAGACACGAAGAGCAGCACGCGGACAGGCACCCACAATTCAATACAGCGGATATGTAAATACGCAGACCGTTTACAATCGTCCTGAAATGCTGACTGGTGATGATTACCGCCGGCTGATTGACGAGGGGGTAAACTTTGAGGATTATGGTGCAAATACAGACTGGCAGGATGAAATCATGCAGACTCCTGTGGGTCAGACGCACAACCTTACTCTGATGGGTGGTGGTGATAACACCAGTTATACCGCTTCTCTGAACTATAAGCAGTGGGAAGGAATCTTCATCACATCAGATGATAATGAGTTAACCGGTAGAATTAATATCCGGCACTCTATGTATGATGATATGCTCACTGCTGATGTGAACCTGCTCTCACGTAAGAGAACTTTTGATAATTCCTTTGGGAACTACGATTATCGCCAGGCACTCATCCGAAACCCAACCGATATTGTTCGCGATCCGGTTGACGGTTCCTGGATTGAACGGGACGGTTTTAATTACGATAACCCGGTTTCCAGAATTCGTGAGACCAGCAGTGATGTAGAACAGCGTGAACTCCGCCTGAACGGTACTTTAACACTCGACCCTACCGAAAACCTGAGTTTATCATTGCTTGGATCTACTACGTTGTATAATGATCAGCGTGGATTTGCCCGATCATTTAACCACACTGCAACCGTTATGGGCGGGGAAAACGGGTATGGCAGCCGAAACTTTGATTCCAGCACAGAAAACCTGCTCGAATTTACCGCGAACTACCAGGATGTGGTTGGCGCGCATGATTACGGGCTTCTCGCCGGATATAGCTGGCAGGAGACAACGTATGAAGGTTTTGGAGCAAGCAACTACCGCTTTCCAACCGACCTGTTTTCGTACAATAACCTTGGTGTAGGGAATGCACTTTCAGATGGCGAAGCCGGAATGGGCAGTTATAAGAATGACTTTCGCCTGATCGGGTTTTTCAGTCGTGTAAATTACATCTTTGACCGGCGATACCTCTTTATGGCGAGTGTACGGTATGAAGGAAACTCCCGCTTTGGTGATAACCATAAATGGGGAATGTTTCCTGCTGTATCTGCTGGCTGGAGAATCAGCGAGGAGAGCTTCATGGATAGATTCGATTTTCTGAATGATCTGAAAGTTCGTGCCGGTTTCGGTATTACAGGTGTGGCACCGGGATCTTCTTATCTCTCATTGACCAGTTACTCTTATGGCGGACGAATGCTTGTGGATGGCAACTGGGTACAGGGTATTTCACCCGCACGGAACCCGAATCCGGACCTCAGGTGGGAGCAAAAAGAGGAGATCAATGTGGGTGTCGATTTTACCATGTTTAATGATCGCCTGTCAGGTACATACGATATCTACCAGCGGGATACCAAAGATATGCTCTGGAACTACTCCGTTCCTGTCCCTCCCTATTTGTATGGGAGTATTCTTGCAAACGTAGGACATATCCGAAACTACGGTATGGAAGCGTCTCTGAAATATACAGCAGCACAGACCGAGAATTTCCTCTGGAACACTGGCATAAACTATTCAACCAACTCTAATCGCTTGGTTACTCTCTCAGATGATCTATTTGAGACATCGGATGACTTCTTTTATGCCGGATATACAGGCGAACCGATTCAGCAAAGTACTCACCGGGTAGATATTGGCGGCCCGATCGGAAACTTCTACGGCTGGGACTCTGTGGATATCACTCCGGAAGGAGAATGGATCATTCGGAATGCAGAAGGTGAGCTAATGCCGATCAGTGATGCAGGCCTTGGGGACAGAACAATTCTCGGAAACGGAATTCCCGATCACTTTCTTTCATGGAATAACAATTTCAGATACCAGAATTTTGATCTGAATGTGACCATGCGCGGCGCGTTCGGTCACCAGATTCTGAACTTCCAGCGTCTGTACTACGAAAATCCAAGAGTTATTCAGTATAACATGCTGAACACTGCTTTTGATGAAGTATTTGGCAAAGCTCAACTCAACCAGGATCTCGCTTATGTGAGTTACTACATTGAAGATGGCGATTACTGGAAGCTCGATAACGTAACGCTCGGCTATACCATCGATCTGACCCGATTTGCAATCAACAATGCACGGGTATATGTCTCCGGCCGTAATCTGTATACATTTACCGGCTATAAAGGAATGGATCCTGAAGTCAGTTTTTCAGGTACAGATCCTGGTTCCGACCAAAGGGATAAATTCCCAACGACCCGAACATTTACGCTGGGTGTAAATCTTACGTTTTAAAAGAAACTTCTAAATAAAGCACATTATGTTTAAAGTAAAACAGATTGTTACGTTTGTCGTGCTCGGGTCGCTGATTATGCTGGCCTCCTGCACGGATTTATCGGAAAATGTGTACGATCAGATCACGGAGGAAAATTTTAATCCTACCGGTGACGAGATCGGATCACTCGTGGCGCCGGCCTATTCGGTGCTCCGAGGGATGAAACTCGGCTGGTACTCCTATTTTGACCTTCAGGAAGAATCATCCGATATCATGGTTACCCCTGTGCGGCCCAACGGCTGGTATGATGGCGGGGTTTATATCCGTCTTCACCGCCACAACTGGGATCGATTCCAGGGACAGCCTAATGGCTTATACGGCAATGCATTTAATGGCATTAACTCGGCAAACCGTGTAATCTATCAGCTCGAATCAGGTGCCGTTGTTATGGATTCCGGTTCAGAGCAGGTTCTCGCAGAACTTCGCGGGGTTCGCGCCTACTACTACTGGCTGCTCTTGGATAACCACGGAAATGTGCCGATTGTAACCGACTTTGCCGATGATTCTCTTCCAGAGCAAAGTACAAGGCAGGAAGTTTATAATTTCATTCTGAGCGAACTGGATGAGATTATGCCAAACCTGACTACAGAAACAGGAACTGCCACCTATGGCCGGTTCAACTACTGGGCAGCCCAGGCACTGCTGACCCGTATTTATCTGAATGCTGAAGTCTATACCGGCACTCCTCAATGGGAAGAAGTCATCGATCGTGCAGATGAAATCATCGACAGCGGACTTTTTGCCCTTGAACCTGCATATAGAAATAACTTTTCACTGACGAACAGTAACTCTGGTGAAGCAATCTGGGCTGTACCGTACGATGAAACTATGGCTGGAGGAAATCAATATCACATGAAAAGTTTCCCGCCAATCATGCAGCGAATCTGGGGAATGCAGGCACAGCCGTGGGGTGGTAACGCAGCTCTTCCGCAATTCATCGATACGTATGATGAAGATGATGGCCGGCTGGATGATACCTGGCTGACAGGTTCGTATGATGATCCGGATACGGGTGAAGAGCTCGTAAATTTCCAGAACTACCTGGAGACAACCGAATCAGGTGTACCACAGCCCTTCGACTGGGGATACTCTCCGGCAAAATATGAAGTGCCAATTCCTGGCGCCCAGGTGGATATTTCAACCGATTATCCTGTGTTCCGTTATGCTGAAACACTGATGTCGAAAGCAGAAGCACTGCTCCGTCTGGGAGATGGTGGACAGGCAGCGAACTATGTGAATCAGGTACGTGAGCGAAACTTCGATCCGTTCTCAGAAGATAAAATGGTTAGTGCTGCTGATCTTGAAGGCGGAAGTTCCTATCCCTACGGTTTCGTAGAAGATGGTGAAGTTGTGGATTTTGAAGGCGGAGATGATATCGTTTTTGGCGGAATGCTGGACGAACTCGGTTATGAGTTCGCGGCTGAAGGTCACCGGCGTATGCAGCTTATTCGCTTCGAGACAACTTCCGGCGAACCTGTATTTACAGCAAAAAGCTGGTTCAAACGACGGGCCACCAACAGCCCGCACCTGACAATCTTCCCGCTAAGTGACGGTGTATTAAATACCAACACCAACCTGAGTCAGAACCCGGGATATGACTAAAAATTCGCTCAATTAATTTATTTGTAACCTCAAAAACGGTGCATGGGAACATGTGCCGTTTTTTTTTTGATGGGTGCAAGTCCCGGAACTTTTACCAACGACGAGATATGGTATTTCTCAGGGAAACCACTGTGTTCCTATTTTCGAAGCCTTTTCAGGATTGTGAATAGTGCAAAATTCAGAACCTTCAGAAATACCATATCTGGGTTACGACCAACTTTCCGATGAGAGATAAGGTATTTCTCAAGTAAGCCAGCATGTTTCGATTTCCGAACCCTTTTTGGGATTGTGAATAATGCAAAATTCAAAACCCTCAGAAATACCATATCTGATAGGATAATACTTGAAATGTATTTGGCTGCATTCCAAACGAAAACCGCCCCGGATGGGGTGGTATGTTTGTAGAAAATGCAAATTGATTCACAAAGCCAGATTTCCCGAGGCGGATCATTACGAAATGGCGAACAAATATGTCGAGGGATTGTCCGATGAATTATGCAACAAACCGAGCCCGTTGAACAAAATCGATAAACGACCATCGGATATGCATCGCCCGATGGCCCTAATTTATTGCCATATCTTCCCCGGGATACGCCCGATTGCATCGTGCTTCACCCGGGCTACAAACATTTGTCCCCTCCGGGCCATTTGCAGGCAATGCAATGTATGAAGGCCAATCAGATGTTTCACTGGTGATTGACTTTGTAACATTGAATTTATCCCAATTTGTGGCAGGTCAAACAATCAAGCCCCGAACGGGGCGCAAATCAACAGCCCGGGGGTGCAACCCTGGGAAAAACAATGGGCACAAAAACGAGGAACCCCGAGGCAATAATCAATGCAGAATCAATGAACCAACCGAGAGGTTGTTCGATGAATTATCCACAACACGGAATCCGTTGATCAACATCTGTGAACCGCCATCGGATATTATTCCCAATCCATCGTTTATGCATCGCCCGATGGCCTTAATCTATTGCCACATCATTTCCCCGGGTTACGCCCGATTGCATCGTGCTTCACCCGGGCTACAAATATATGTCCCCTCCGGGGCCAGTTTGAACAACATTTTTGTGTAGGCTATATAATGCCTGTTGACCAATCGTATGTTTTAAGGTTGATAGATCGCTTGTTTGCCATATAATTTATTCTAGTAAACGAAGAATAATAAACCTGTAAACCCAGCCCCGAACGGGGCGCATATCAACAGCCCGGGGCAGCAGCCCCGGGAAAACGTTGGAAATCAAAAACAAGAACCCCGAGGCAATAATCAATGCAGAATCAATGAACCAACCGAGAGGTTGTTCGAAGAATGTTGCACCACACCGAATCTATTGACCAACACCGATAATTTCCCCGAAAACCCGCCCCGGATGGGGTGGTATGTTTGTAAAACATGAAGGTTGGTTCACAAAACCAGATTTCCCGAGGCAATAAAAAAAGCAGAATCAATGAACCAACCGAGGGGTTGTCCGAGAAATCAATTCAGATCCCTCAGAAATGCCATGTCTGGATTTCCACCCAACCCTTCGATGAGAGATGTGGTATTTCTAACGGAAACCAACGTATTCAGAAGTCCGGAGCCTTTCCGGGATTGTGGATTGTGAATTATTCAGATCCCCCAGAAATACCATATCTGAAATCTTATCTCTTAACTTGTTGGGTTCGTTTTACCGGTTCCTTCCGTGGATTGGGTTCGGGCAGCGATTTGTCTGTTGTAATATTTGAAGAGCGCCATCATAATTCCCCATTGTACAAAAACTGTGGCTACAGAGAATGTACTCAGCGGATTGTACCACGTGTCGGGTGCGTAAACTGCAGCGCTTAAGTAAATCCACCATCCCAGGAGTGTGATTACCTCAACAGGGATCACATATTTAATGATGGCAGTCCACCACGGTCCGAGCTGAAAATGTGTCTCTTCAGTATTTACCAGTGTTTCTCTGAATTTGTCTGCACCAAAAGAGATCACGGCAAACGAAATGAACCCGCCGGAAACCATCAGTCCAACTCCCCAGACAAAATCCTGGTTAGCGAAAAATTCAAGATTGATTGCAGATGGAAGTCCGAAAAGGAATCCGGTGGTGCAAACTGCAATGGCAGCTTTCTTCCGGGAAATGCCCATATCAACAAAAACTCTTGTTGCAAGCTCAATCATTGAAATGAGTGAACTGAATGCAGCAAATGTAAGTGCCAGGAAAAACAGAATGGCCAGGATCTGTCCGCCAGCCATTTCATTGAAAAGCTGCGGCATCCACATAAAAGTAAGACCTGTTCCTGCAGGGCCGGATGTTTGCATCACGTTCAGAATTTCTCCATCTGTCATCTGGCTGCCAAGTGTACCGAATACAGTGGAGAAAATGATCATGGCGGCCACAAGCGAAACAATGTTATTCCCAATTCCGGTCTGCAGAGCTGTTATCGTGATATCGTCACGATTCCGCATATAAGCTCCGTAGGTTAGAATTAGCCCCCAGGCGGCACCGGTATCCCATGCATTCTGTGTCAGCGCTTCAAGCCAGAGTCGTGGTTGGGAGAGAGTTGACCAATCCGGAGTAAACAGATAAGAGAGGCCTGCGCCGCTGCCCGGCAAAGTAAGCGCACGCACGAGTGCGATAATCAGCACAACAAGCAAAGAAGGAATCAGCACTTTATTGATCCTTTCAATGCTTTTAATCCCTTTTATGATGACCAATGCCCCGAAGAACATAACAATGGCGTGAAATGCGGAGGGCAGCATAGAGCCCTGAAATCCGGTCCATACTGCATCCGCCTGTTCCAGACTTTCCGGAAGAGCAGAGAAGAGAGATTCAAGAAGATAGTACAGGCACCACCCGGCTACCACACTGTAGTAAAACATAATGGCCGTAGCAACAAAACCGATGAATGAGCCCATCCACGCAAACTTTTCACCAGCAACTTTTATGAAAGATCCGATAACCCCTTTCCGGCCATTCCGCCCGATCCCGTACTCCGCAATGATGAGCGGAATCGACCATATAAACAGAAAAGCAAGCCACGCAATCAGAAAAGCTCCGGCTCCGTCGTCACCACCCTGCTGAGCCGCTATCCGGGGAAACCTCCATATGTTACCTGTGCCAACCGCAATTCCTAATACACTGAGTATAAGTCCCCATTTTGTGGCAAATCGTTCTTTCTTTTTAGTCACAGGTTTGTACGGTATGATATATTGTTGAGGTTCCGGCGATCTATCGGTCGTAGATACTAAAGATCTTACGAATTAGCCAATATTTTTCTTTTGAAACATAGACCTTTTTTACGCTGCAATTTATTTAGCGAAATGTATTAAGTAATCAGGTACAAACGCATCTTTCACTCTTGCATATCATAATAAAATTAGCTAATAATGAAATGTAAAATTTACACTTAAGTCACTGGCACCATTTTGAGAGATGTTTCCAGTGATTTTTTTATCAATAACTGAAAGGGCTTTTTTATAACCATACATAAGAAGCTGGAATGCATAAATAGAATATATTTATATGAATTTTAATCACTCATCACCATTTCTTACTGGATTTTTGATCCTCACACTCTTATTTACTGGCTGCACAGAAACTGAAGAAAATGAAAGAGTAATGGAAACGAACATGGAATTATTTGGTCAGCTTGAAGATGGCCGGGACGTGCATCAGTTTACACTGAAAAGTGATGCCGGTATTGAGGTTAAAATTATTAATTATGGTGGGATTATCACATCTCTTTACGCACCCGACAAAGATGGTGAACCGGGAAATGTAGTTCTTGGGTTTGATAATCTTGATGATTACCTGGGAGATCACCCTTATTTTGGTGCACTGATCGGCCGGTTTGGCAACCGGATTGCAGAAGGCCGGTTTGAACTGGACGGCGAAGAATACCAGCTTGCCACCAACGATGGAGAGAATCATCTACACGGCGGGGAACAGGGTTTTGATAAAGTTCTCTGGGATGCCGAATTGGTGGATGACCAAACCCTGCAGTTAACCTATCTGAGTGAGGATGGGGAAGAGGGATATCCCGGGAATCTCGAGGTTACCGTTACATATACTCTCACCGATAACGAGCTTGAAATTGATTATCGTGCAGAAACCGATAAGGCCACTCCGGTAAATCTGACGGCACACAGTTATTTTAACCTGACCGGGGATCCATCAAACACCATACTCGATCACCAGTTGAAACTCAATGCTGAAAAATTTACCCCGGTAAATGAACAGCTTATCCCAACCGGCGAAATAGCTGAAGTTTCAGGAACGCCGTTTGATTTTACCGATTCTCACACTATCGGCCAGCGTATTGGGAACGTTGAAGGCGGGTACGATCACAATTTTGTTTTGGATAATGAAAATGGTGAATTAATTCTGGCAGCTGAAGTAACGGAGTCTGAGTCGGGCCGGGTACTCTCTGTATACACAACCGAACCTGCAATTCAGTTTTACTCCGGAAATTTTCTGGATGGTGAACTCCAAAGTCCGGATGGAGTGTCCTATGAGCAATACAGCGGGTTTTGTTTGGAACCTCAGCATTTCCCTAATTCACCCAATGAACCTTCTTTTCCATCGACCATATTGCGGCCGGGAGAGATTTATGAGACGAAAACGGTATACTCATTTTCGACTCAATAATAAATTTTGAAAGAAAAAAAGTGAATTGGAAAAAGGTTCTGGTTATCTCCAAACCGAGAGCCTTTTATTACCTATAAATCTAACGAATGGACTATCGATGGAAGTGAATCAATATGAAGAGTATGACCGGATTTTTGTAGCACTTGACTGTATCATTTTTGGATTCGACCGGCAAAATTTGAACTTGCTGCTGATCAAAAGAGATTTTGAGCCTGAAAAAGGGAAATGGTCACTCATGGGGGGCTTTCTTAATAAAGATGAAAGTCTTGATGATGCCGCAAACCGAATTTTATATGAGTTAACGGGTTTGAAGAATATTTACCTCGAACAGCTTCACGGTTTCGGTTCGGTTGACCGTGATCCGGTAGATAGAACGGTCTCAATCGCCTATTACGCATTAATCAACATACATGATCACGACGAAGACCTGTCGAGCGATTACCAGGCAAAATGGTTTCCGATTGATGAAGTTCCCGACCTGATTTTCGATCATGAAGAGATGGTTGAAGCTGCAAAAGAGAGGCTTCGCTACAAAGCATCAAATCAGCCGGTTGGATTTGAGTTGCTTCCGGATAAATTTACGCTCCCTGAACTTCAGCAGCTTTATGAAGTGATTTACGAAACCGAGTTCGACAAACGAAACTTCCGCCGCCGGATGCTTTCTATGGATGTGCTCGAAAAAACAAATGAAAAACAGAAAAAATATTCAAAAAAAGGGGCCTTTCTCTACAAGTTTAACGGTGAAAAATATGATCGTCACGTTAAAAAAGATGGTGCATCTGCGATGAAATTCAAACCCCCTAACGCCTGATTTGAGAAGTTTAAGGCGATTAACAATAAAATAGCAGCAGTAACGTGAAATATTGTAGTTTCGGCGTCTGATAAAAATGTTTACATTATTAAATGGCTCAGTTCTGCTCAATGCTTTTATTTGAACCCCGGAATTTAATTTGCGGCCATTACGCTGGATAATCCGATTTTTGATTTCATGTCAGGTATGTATAAGATTTTTTTTGCTACACTATCGTTGACCTTCCTTTCTCTATTTTTATTCATTGGCTGCAGCAGTGATCCTGATGAAGTATCAACAGAATCTGAAGATTACCAGCAGGCGATCTCTGATTTTTATGTGAGCCTTGGGGCGAGTGAGACCCAGGAGGCTCGTTTTGCATTCAACAAAATGAATGATGTGGCACAGGCTTTTCCACAGGAACCGGCAGCATGGGCTAATCTGGGAGTTTACGCCATGCGCCAGGGAAATTTTGAACTTGCCGACGACCGTTTTACTGAAGCCAGGAACCTTGCACCGGATCATCCGGATATCTTATTCCTTTCCGGTTTATTTGAAAGCCGAAGGGGGGATGTTGACCGGGCTGTAGAGTTTTTGCGGGAAGCCCATCAAGCCGATCCAAACAGCGTTATGATCCAGTATTCGCTGATAGAAGCGCTGGAACGTCAGGATGATGTGGCAAATGCTGATGAAATTCTTGAACGGATTGAATCACTTAAAAATCAGCATCCCGAAAACCAGGCGGTGCTTTTTGAAGCGGCCCGGATTGGAGCGAAAGAACAGAATGCAGAATTGCTGCAGTCCGCAATCGAGTCACTTGGAGAGTTCACCTACCTTTGGGATGATGAAGCGGTTGAGCAGTATCGTGTAGTCAGCGAAGTGATTGAAGACCGCGATTTTTCCGAACTTAATTTTGAGCTTACATTTCTCAGAAATGCCGTTGAACCTTCCCCGGCATTTCAGCAAAATCTCAGGGAAATAAAGCTGGAACCGAATGAGGTTGGTTTCCTGATGCAGAGATTTATCACGCTCCCGATGCCCGATTTTCGAGCGGCTGATCCCGATCTCGAAACCACTTTTGCAGCCGGCGAAACCGCTGCCCCGGATCGCCGGGCTACCCTGGTTAAATCCGTGACGCTCCTTGAGGAGCTTCCGCCTTTTTCCATTTTTGTAGCCGACGGTGAACTTCACATCGATGATGATAACCGGCTTCCGTTTCCCGGTGATACGGCTGAACAGCTTCCGCCATCTGCACTTGCAGAAATCGATTACAACTATAACTTTCGCAACGATATCGCACTGGCCGGCAGCAGCGGATTCCGCTTATTTGAACAGAACAGCGACGAAACATTCAGCGATATTACCGGTCGGCTTAATCTCCCCTCATCGGTAACAGAAGGTTCTTACCGGGGTGTCTGGCCTGCCGATGTTGACCTGGATGGTGATCTCGACCTGGTTTTGGCACCGGAATCCGGATCACCGTTTGCGCTCAGAAACAATACGGATGGCACCTTTACAGAGATCAATCTCTTTGATGACGTAGAAAATGTGATCGATTTCCGCTGGGCAGATCTCGACAGCGATGGCGCTGCTGACGCACTTTTTCTCACCCGGCAAGGCGAACTGGTCATCTACAGAAATGAACGGGGCGGAGTGATGACCCGCGTAGAGAATCTGCCGTCCGGAAATGATTTTAACGCTGTTGCGATCAGTGATATCGATGCGAATGGCGAGTTTGATGTGCTGGCCGTGCGCGGAATGGAATCCATCGAACGGGTATTTTATAACCGGGGTACGGGTGAATGGCAAACCGATACACTGGTTGATGATATCCGGATATCGCAATCCGGGAACTCTGACTTCGCTGCACTTTTCTCAGCAGATATCGATAATAACGGGAGCCTTGATATTATTTTTTCCACCGGTGATGAGACATCGGTCTGGCTGAGTGACAGCGAACGAAATTTTTCAAAGCTTGATCTCTCGCTCCCCGGCAATCTATACTCGATTTTTGATATCGATGGAAATGACCGCCTCGATCTGCTCGGTCTCGAATCGGACGGGTCGATATACGAGTTGATGAACAGCGGACCGCAGAACTATTCAGCCCGATCCATTCGTGCGCGTGCATCCGGCCTCGAGGGAGATCAGCGGATCAATTCATTTGGGATTGGGGGAGAGATGGAAATCCGGACCGGTCTTCTTTATCAGAAACAGCTTATCAGTTCGCCGATTGTACATTTTGGTCTGGGGATACACGATGAAGCAGAAATGCTGCGGATCATCTGGCCAAACGGATCGGTTCAGGCTGAATTTGCAGAACTTGGTATGGGTTCTACCATCTTCAACGAACAGATTTTGAAAGGATCATGCCCGTGGCTTTTCACTCATGATGGCGAGGAGCACCACTTTATTACCGATATTTTATGGCGTTCACCGCTCGGTCTGCGGATTAATGCGCAGGAAACGGCAGGAGTTATTCAAACACTCGACCGTGTACGAATTCCGGGGGATCAGCTCAATCCGGTGGATGGAATCTATGATATTCGCATCACGGCAGAGCTTTGGGAGACCCATTTCTTTGATTATGTGAACCTGGTGGCGGTGGATCACCCCGAAGGTTCTGAAATCTTTGTGGATGAACGATTTGTATTTCCCGCACCGGACCTGTCCACCCGGGCCGTATCAAGCCCGAATCCGGTGGCCCGTGTGTTGAAACAGAATGGTGATGATGTCACCGATACGGTAAGTAAACTGGACCGGAACTACATCAAACCGTTCAGAAAAACGAGCTACCAGGGATTGGTTGAAGAGCACTACATTGAGATCGACCTGGGAGAAGAGCCTCCCGCTGACCGCCCGCTCTACCTGGTTGCCTCGGGCTGGCTGAGACCAACCGACAGCTCGATCAATTTAGCGCTCAGCCAGGGGGATCATGAGCCTCCGGCCGGGCTGAGAGTTGAAGTATCCGACGGAAACGGCGGCTGGACTGAACTGCATGAAAATTACGGAGTGCCCGCCGGTAAAACGAAAACCATTCTGCTGGAACTCGACAACGTATTTGAAGATGCCGGTGACCGAAGGGTTCGGCTTCATACCACATCAGAAATCTACTGGGACGCTTTGATGTGGGCTGAAAAGCTGCCGGTTGACCAAATTACCGAAACGGAACTGCAGGCAACAAAAATGGATCTCCGTTACCGCGGATTTTCAGAGTGGAACCGTGCGAATGAGGTTTCTCCCAAAATGCCGACTTACGGTGAAATTTCAAGCACAAATCAACGTTGGAGAGATCTGGTAGGTTATCATACACGGTTTGGTGACGTAACCGAACTTTTATCCGATATTGATGATCGTTATGTTATTATGAACGCCGGGGATGAAATTGTGCTGGAATACGAAGCCATCGACGAACCGGCTCCCGGCTACACCCGAAGTTATATTTTTGTATCGGATGGCTGGGTGAAAGATGGAGATTACAATACCGAGGCATCCAAAACGGTAACACCGCTGCCTTACCACGGGCAGACCGATTATGATTACCGGTCTGGGTCCACGCTTCTTGATGACCCGGTCTACCAGAAACACCGAAGCGACTGGGTGAATTATCACACCCGTTTTGTCACTCCAGAATCATTCAGATCCGCTTTATTATTCGAATAAACCGTTAGCATCATGGAAAAATCAACGATTATACGAATAGGTGTGATCGCCTTTTTTTTGGCGCTTTTTGCCGTTCCTACCGTTCTGAAACAGCTCGACAACGTTGACCTGGATCAGATGTTTGATGATCGCCAGGAAGTGATCGACCGGTACGGTTTTTTCCTCGAGGAAGCTTCTGAAGAGTTGGGAGTTCAGTTTGTGCATCAGCGGCCGGAACTCGATAAAAAAATTGAGCATATCAACCCGCAGATCGCTTCAGTGGGAGCATCGGTTTCGGTTGTAGATTTTAATAACAACGGACTGCCGGATCTCTATTTCACAAACAGCGAATACGGAACAAAAAACGCCCTCTACATGAATCTGGGTGACGGAACGTTCCGCGATGTTGCAGAAGATCTTGGTATTGCCGATATCAACACAGATGGTACAGGTGTTTCGATGGGGGCGATATGGGGGGATATCAACAACAATGGATATGAAGATCTTTTCGTGTATAAGTGGGGGCGTCCGGAGCTTTACCTGAATAATGAGGGCACGGGGTTCACCCGGGTGACTGAAAGCGCCGGTCTGCCCGATTGGGTAAATGCAAACAGTGCGGTCTGGCTTGATTACAACAACAACGGGCTGCTCGACCTTTTTGTCGCCGGGTATTACCATGAAGATGTTGATTTCTGGAATCTGACCACCACTCGGATTATGCCTGACAGCTATGAATATGCTACAAATGGCGGGCGGAATTTTCTTTTTGAGAATCAGGGGGATGGAACCTTTGTAGATAAAACCGAAGAGCTTGGACTCAATACACGTCGGTGGACGCTGGCCGTGGCTGCTGCTGACCTCAATGATTCGGGTTATCCCGACCTGGTGATTGCAAATGACTACGGTGTGGATGAACTTTTTATCAACGATGGTGGAAACGGTTTCATAAATGCGGGAGAAAGTGCCGGCATGGGATTTGTCCCTAAAAGCGGAATGAGCGTGGCCTTTGGCGATATTATGAACCAGGGACAGCTCGCTATTTATGTCACCAACATTTCAGAGGCTGGAGTATTGATGCAGGGTAACAATCTTTGGGTTCCAACCCGCCGCTCAACGCCTGAGCAGCTTCGGTTCAGAAATCTGGCCGGGAATATGGGTGTGGATATTGGTGAATGGGGATATGGCGGTCAGTTTATCGACCTGAACAATAACGGCAACCTTGATCTTTATGTAGCGAACGGTTTTGTTTCGGATGAACCGGGCACAGACTACTGGTATGATTACGCAAAAGTAGTGGGCGGAAACAGAAACGTGATTATTGACGCGAACAACTGGCCGGCTATGAACGGGCGGACGTTTTCGGGATATCAGACGAACAAAATTTGGATGAACGATGGTGCGGGTCGATTTCGCGAAGTATCTGCAGCTGTGGGCGGTACCCTCGATCTGGACAGCCGTGCGATCGCCTACGCCGACCTTGATCAAAACGGGAGCCTCGATCTGATCGTGGCCAATCAGAACGGCCCGGTGAAAATTTACAGAAACCATCAGTCCGGCAGCAACAACTGGCTCGGGCTGAAACTTGAAGGCACAAAAAGCAACCGAAGTGCGATTGGTGCGGTAGCTATCCTGCACTGGGATGGCAAACAGAAAAAGATGGTTGTATCCGGCGGGGATGCATTCAGTTCACAAAGCCAGCGATCACTCCATTTTGGGCTTGGCGGGCATGATGAAGTAGACCGTATTGAAATTCGGTGGCCATCCGGCGAAACCCAGGAGATTCACTCTCCGGAAATCAATCTTGTACATACGATTACCGAACCGGTTGATGCATGAATAAAATTGCTACAACGTTAGGATTCGACAAAGGCTTTTCCATTCCCCGGCAATATTTTGCTCCGCTTCTGATTACAGGAATTCTGCTGGCAGCCCATATCTCATTCGGTATACTCGACAGTTTTAATAAACTTCTGACAGCCATCACCGTTGCGGTTTTAACCGAACTCGTACTGCACCGCGTGGTCACCGGGAAATTCAGAAACCTGAGCAGCGCTTACGTTTCGGGAATCAGTGCCGGGATCCTGGTACGCTCTCCGCTGCTCTGGCCATTTGCACTCTGCGCAGCCATATCAATTGCATCAAAATATGTGCTCCGGTATAAAGGGCGCCACATCTGGAATCCAACAAATTTTGGTGTTGTTGCGCTTATCATCATTGCTTCAGACAGCGCGGCAATCCTCAGTATCCAGTGGGGAAACAACATGTGGGCGATGTTTGTGATCTGGATGATCGGGCTGGTATCCCTCTGGAAAATTAACCGGCTGAATATAGCGCTCACATATATTCTTTGTTTTACACTCTTTGCGTGGGTCAGAAGTCAGTTTACAGGTCACGTTTTTCTTGCCGAGCTCGCCCCGCTCACGGGACCGATGTATCAGCTCTTTACCCTGTTTATGCTTACAGATCCAAAAACAACTGTAAAAAGCACAAAAGGGCAAAACCTGACCGTCGTAGCGATTGCCTTTCTTGAGATGATTTTGCGCCTGAACGAATTTATTTACGCACCGTTTTATGCTTTATTTATCATCGGGCCGATTGCTTTGATTATTGAAGATCGTATTCGGGAAAAGAAGGCGGGTAAACAAGCCGATTTAGAATCTGAAAAAAGTGCTGTGGTGTCATGAGTAAAACTCCGGAAGTTAATCCACATTTTATTTTTCTTTTTGAAAGGGCTTTCATATAGTTATGTGGTCATTTCGGGAATATGTCGAAATTCATTTCCAATCAATTTTTCATAGCTTTCACACGGTTTTCTGTTACTGTAAAAATCAGACAATATATTTTAATGAACTACCTCGGGGCAGAGCCCACGAGGTATCCACTTAGAATCCATAACTTTTTAGTCAATATTGAGTTTATGTTGAAGTGTCCCCCTTCGAAGGGGGCAATGGGGGATGACCTGTTATTCTTAACAACTACAAATGGGCACACTTCCGAACTCAGAGAGTCATCCCCCAGCTCTCTCCGTTCGCTTCCCCCTTCAAAGGGGGAATTTTATCCTTTCCGACCCAAAGGGTCGGGGAATTAAACCACTTTTTATTAAATACCAATGTCACGAATTTTCAGAATGAATATACTTACCAGGTGTACCGGGTTTTTCCTCCTCATGTTTATTGTAGCTGTCGGCTGTTCATCGGAGTCTGATGAGGAGCAGGAGCTCGGTTCTGAAGAGATCAGAACACTTCCCATGGAAAAACTGCAGCTTGATGAACTGACAGGATTTCAGCCCACCGGAGATAACTGGACAATTGCCGGGAATGTGCAGTCCGATTACCAGGCAGAACACTCGATGGACGTTTCGGATGGAACCGGAGTTCTGGTGAATCTGGGTGATGGGGATGAAGATCACATTTTTACAGATTTTGAACATGGTGATATAGAGCTGAAACTTGAATTCCTGGTACCGCGGGGCTCCAATTCCGGTCTCTATTTTCAGAGTCGTTACGAGGTTCAGATCCTCGATAGCTGGAGAGTGGAAGAACCGCAATTTTCCGATCTTGGCGGAATTTACGCCCGTTGGGATGGTTCGCGTCCCGATGGAGATGAACATTTTGAGGGATCGGCACCATCCGTAAACGCCGCCCTGGCTCCCGGTCTGTGGCAGGAGTACCATATATTGTTCAGAGCACCCCGGTTTGATGACGCCGGGAATAAAACAGCGAATGCCCGTTTTGAATGGGTGGAGCTGAACGGCGTTCGGGTTCAGGAAAATGTTGAGCTTTCAGGTCCAACACGTGAAGCTGCATATGAAGATGAGACAGAAACAGCACCGCTGATGATTCAGGGAGATCATGGCCCGGTGGCGTTTCGAAATATGGAATATAAACTCTACGGACAGACCGATTCTCTTTCGGTAGGCGAGCTGAACTACAGGGTATATGATTACGAGGGCGATCGAACGCCGGTGAACTTTGATGAGCTTGAACTGCTGGCAGAAGGTACAGTCGATTCATTCAATGTATCCCAGGTGAGCCCGAAAGGAGACCGCTATGCAGTGGTGCTCACAGGAGAACTGAACGTACCCGTTTCAGGAGACTACCTTTTTCAGACGCGCATGAATAACGGTGGAAATTTTTATATCAATGATGAATTGATCATTGAAAATACCGGCGAACTGGATGAACAACAGCTGGGCCGAATCATTCATCTTGATGAGGGCACACACGACCTGAAGCTCACTCACTTTCAGATTCAATGGGGGACATACGCTTCTCTGGTTTATGAAGGGCCGGGGATGGAGCGGCGTTCACTGGCTTCAACGGAACCGTATACCGGAGGAACTCAGGAAGATCCGCTCACTGTACAGCCGGAATCAGACCGCACAGAAATTGTCGGCGGATTTACAAATTACGGTGGCGAAAAACGCACACACACTCTCTCCGTTGGACATCCGGATGGAATTCATTACAGTTATGATTTGAATCGTGCGGCTCTGTTAAAAGTCTGGCGCAATCCTTTTGCCGATGTATCACAAATGTGGCGGGGAAGGGGACATGAGCAGCTTTTGGCTCCAATGAATGCGGCCGTCGAAGAATCTTCGGGGATATCTTTTATGATTGTTGGATCTGATGACGCTTTTGACAATCACCGGCTGAGTTCAGATTACGGAGTAGATGAGTATCAGTTAAACAGCTCGGGTGAACCCACATTTATAAGCCATCATGGTGATGTGCGGATTGAAGACCACATTTCACCATCCGATGATGGCACAGAATTTATCCGCACCCTCCGTTTTGAACGAGATGAGCAGAATGATAACGGAGCTGCACGAATTGCGCAGGGGAGTTCAGTGGAACAGCTGCCAAACGGGCTCTACAGGGTAAACGGAAGATATTATTTAGAGATTCTTGATGATGGAGGCCAATCACCCGAAGTCATCGAAAACGGGGATATTCAGGCACTCATCATTCCGGTGTTACGAGGTCAGAATTCATCTGAAATTCGATATCAGCTCATCTGGTAACCTGAACCATCCATTCACGATTTTATGAAATACGTTATGAAGCCATCAAAAACAGATATTTTTCCATTTATAGCCGCACTGAGTTTGTTCATTTGTTTCGGGCAATCCGCGCTCTTTGCCCAGTCATCCGATCGCAGTGAGTCCGATTATTTTACGATATCAACCCTGAATATTCCGGACGAAATCGTGATGGAAGCCGGCGGACTTTCTTTTGATGATGAGGGAAACCTGGCTGTGGTTACGCGCAGGGGGGAAGTGTGGATTGTGAATAACCCCCAAAGTGATAATCCATCGTTCAGCCGTTTTGGTCAGGGCCTGCATGAGCCGCTCGGAATTGCATATCGGGAAGGCGCATATTATATCGCTCAGAGGGGTGAACTGGTACGTCTGGAGGATAGCAGTGGCGACGGGTATGCAGATCTGTATCAAACCATCTATCGCTGGCCGCTCACGGGAAACTATCATGAGTATTCATACGGCCCAAAATTTTTACCGAATGGTGATATGCTCGTTACGCTCAACCTGTCTTGGATCGGTTATGGTGCGAGTCTGACCGACTGGCGCGGATGGATGCTGCGAATTACACAGGATGGTGAGATGACACCCTTTGCAACCGGTCTTCGTTCCCCGCTAGGGTTTGCACTAAATGCAGAAGGCGATATTTTTTATACTGAAAATGAGGGCGACTGGGTCGGATCGGGATGGATGACTCATCTCGAAGAGGGTGATTTTGCCGGTCATCCGGAAGGATTGAGATGGACCGAAATGGAAGGCTCACCCCTCGATCTTCGTTTTGATGATATCGATGATTCGGAAGGATTGACCCTCTATGAGCAATCACAAAACATCCCGGAGATCAAAAATCCTGCAACCTGGTTTCCGCATACGATTATGGGAATATCCACATCCGATATTTTACTCATCGAAAATGACGACCAGGTTGGTCCTTTTGCAGGTCAGTTTCTGGTAGGCGACCAGGGACATTCCAAAATCATGCGGGTTTATCATGAGAAAGTAAATGGCGAATACCAGGGAGCCGTGTTCGATTTCAGGGAAGGATTTCAATCCGGAATCATAAAGCTGGAATGGGGACCGGATGACCAGATTTACGTGGGAATGACAAGCCGCGGCTGGGGATCCACAGGCCGGGATCAATATGGCGTTCAGCGGATGCGGTGGAATGGCGAAATCCCGTTTGTAATGCAGAAAATCAACGCAGAATCAAATGGGTTTACGCTGACGTTTACAGAACCTGTTGATCATCAAAGCGCAATGGATATCAACAATTACAGCGTAACTGATTTTACCTACCGGTATGATGCTGCTTATGGAAGCCCGGTGATCAATCGTCAGAACAAAACAATCACACGTTTGTCGGTTGCCGATGACGGGATGAGTGTTCGCCTTTATGTTGATGGGCTCCGTGAAGGATATATCAATGAGGTGCAGGCCGCGGGTGTGCTCAATGAAGCGGGACAGAATCTGTTGCATTCTGCCGGATATTATACTCTGAATAACCTGCCGGAAGGAGAACGGTCTGCTGTAGCGGATGGTACGGGAGTGGATCGTCCGGACGACGAACCGGGTCCGTCAGCAAAAAAAGTTACGGAACGTCCGTCAGATTGGGATACCGGGCCGAATATGAGAATACAGCTCGCTACAGAACCGGGCTTGCAGTACGATCAGACACTCATCACGGTTCAGGCCGGCAGCCGGGTTGCCCTTACCTTTGAGAACGATGATGATATGGCTCATAACGTGGTTATTACTCTTCCGGAATCCGCCGATCAGGTGGGAGAAGCCGCAATGAGGCTCGGGTTGGATGCCGATGCGCTGGAGTTCGTTCCCCGCTTAGAGGAAGTTCTGTTTCATACATCCATGCTTCAGCCCGGCCAGAGTGAAACAATCTATTTCGAAGTTCCCGAAACTCCGGGTGATTACGACTTTGTATGTACATTTCCCGGACATCACATCTCTATGCGCGGCATTTTTAGAGTTGAGTAGATTCTTTAAACGTATTAATCGGCAGTGAACTTTTTGCTGCCGATGATGAGATGTCTTTATGGGAATTATTCCTCTCGCACATCTTTCAAGTTATTGAGAAGATGGATTCTTATATAATGCATTGGTGATCTGACTGATGCAGATGCTCTCCAAAGTTTTTCATCTAAACCACTGTTATAAATTGAGATAAAGTGTAATCTTCACACTTACTTCATATAATTCTCAGGTTTAGCAGAATCATCAAAAAAAAATTCAATTCTGCTAAAAATGAAATTGCACTGAGGAGAGATACATAACAAATCATGTTATATCGAATGAACACATTTCTGAAAGCAACAGATGATTAAGCACTTGATACTCAACAAGTAAGCGCTTACATCATATAAACAATCTACGTTTGCTGTGTAGCGAAAACAATAAAAGACACTGAAACGTGTAAGGGTGTATGTTTCTTATGAAAAACTTTTATATATGGAAGGGCTTTTTTATAATGTGAAGCAGATGTAATATTATTTTACATTTAGTTCGTTCCCACTGTGCCGGGAACAAAAGCTTCACCTAATTGCACAGAAGATGTAACTGCTACACTGTCACATTAACCACAGGTAATTCATATGAATGGAAAATGGCTACAAAAAAATGACCTCAAGGCAGGATTGACGGGAAGCGCTACCGGGATGCTTGCCGCAGGAAATGTCTGGTATAAAGGAATCATCCGAATATCGCTCACCTTCGGATTGATAGCAATAATGGGCGTTTATTCTGCATTTGCCCAGGATCGGGTAACAATAACAGGAGTTGTTACAGATGCACAGGATGGTTCCTCACTGCCCGGTGTAAATGTAACGGTTCAAGGCTCACAGGAAGCTACCGGTTCTACAATTGGTACAACCACGAATATGGATGGAGAGTACACCGTACAGGTACCGGGGGAGCTCAATTTTCTTGAGTTTTCTTTTATTGGCTATCAAAGACAGGTAGTTGAAATTGATGGGCGGACTGAGATAGATGTAGAACTTCAGCAGGATCTTCAGCTTCTGGATGATGTAGTTGTAGTAGGATATGGCACGCAGGACCGGAGGCAGATTACCGGATCAATTTCCAGCGTTAGTTCTGAAGATTTTGTTACGGGGAATGTGGGTAGTGCTGCTGAACTGATTCAGGGTAAAGTTCCGGGGCTGAATATTTCGCGCGCCGGTGGAAATCCGAATGAACCTCCAACATTGCGACTTCGGGGTGTTTCCAGTTTTGGCGGGGCACAATCACCGCTGATTGTTGTGGATGGAATTGTAGGTGCAGATCTCGCAAACATCGATCCCAACGACATTGAATCGATCGATGTACTTAAAGATGCGTCTGCAGCCGCAATTTATGGTACCCGGGGCGGAGCCGGTGTAATCGCGATTACCACAAAGAAAGGGGTTGCCGGTGAAACATCTGTATCCTACAGCGGGTCAATGACCCTAAACGGTGTGGAAAACAAAGTTGATATGCTGAGTGCAGATGAATTCAGAGAGCTTTCGGAGCTAACACCTTTCGAAATCAATGACTTGGGTGGAAATACAGACTGGTTTGATGAGATTACACAACGAAGCCATACTCAAATTCACAATCTATCGATCTCTGGGGGAACCCAGGCAACCACTTATAGAGTCTCTGGTAACTTTCGCGAGAGTCAGGGTCTACTTCGTACAACTGGGTTTGAGCAGTTAGGCGGGCGATTGAACATCAATCATCGCGCTTTAAATGATCAGCTTACACTCACAATTGATTTGGGGGCCACGAACCGCGAGGAGGATTACGGTTTTAATAACGCTTTCCGTTATGCTGCAACGTTCAACCCAACCGCACCGGTACGCGCTTCGGGTTTTGACAACACTGGCGGATACGTAGAGATTGATGCATTCGACATATTTAATCCCGTTGCCATTGTTGAAACTGCTGAAGATGTACGACAACGACGCCGGCTGAACGCCTCGTTCCGGGCCGATTACGAATTTGATCATCTCGTCCCCGGCTTAAGTGCATCAGCATTCTACTCAACTGAAACCTTCTCGGGAACGGAAAACCGGTTCTGGGCGAGAACCAATAAGTTTACAGGTGGTGCAACAACGTCATCTCTCGGCCGCGGCCAGGCTGAAAGGCTGGCGAGGGATAATAAAAGAGAACAGCTCGATTTTACCGCTAATTATATAAACACCATTTTTCAGGATCTTCGGGTAGAAACTCTTGCCGGGTACTCATTTCAGGATTTTGAGAGCAGCGGAACCACGGTTGCTGGGGGTGACTTTATCTCTGATGCGGTTCGCGCCAACAATCTCGAATTTGCCCAGGATTTCAACAACGGGCTGGGTACAGTTCAGAGTTTCCGAAACAGCAATCGTCTGATTGCCGGTTTCGGTCGAATCAGCATGAACTGGGATGATACCTATTTCGCCAATGCAAGTATTCGCCGTGAAGGTTCTTCAAGATTTGGTGTAAATAACCGATGGGGAACATTCTGGTCAGTCGGGGCAGGCATGGAGGTAACCAACCTGGTTGATTTAGGACTGATAGATCGATTAAGACTTCGCGGAAGCTATGGGCTTACAGGTCTCGACGCTCCGTTTGATGGTATTTCCAGACTTCGGTTCGCACCAAGAGGAAACTTCTTCGTAGGGGGCAGTTTTGTTCAGAGTTTCGGCCCGGTTAGTAATGATAACCCGGATCTGAAATGGGAAGAGACTGGCGAGTATAATATCGGGGTGGACTTTTCCATGTTCGATGAACGTCTTACCGGTATTGTAGAATATTATCAAAAAGTTACTTCTGACCTGATTTTTGAGATCGAAGTTCCGGTACCTCCAAATCTCTTCCCAACATCTTTCATCAATGTTGGTGAAATCGAAAATAAAGGGATTGAAGTTACACTCAACTACGATGTACACCGATCACAAAACGCAATGTACAACACAGGTATTACATTCACGACCTATGAAGTAAACCTGAACCAGTTCGAATCAGATGTTCCGCGATATATCGCGAATGTGGGATCACCCGGCCAGAACAATACTCAGATGGTGCGTCTGCGTGAAGGTGAGCCTCTCGGGCAGATTTGGGGGCCAAGATTTCACAGCATCGGTGATGACGGCCGCTGGAGATTTATTCCTGCCGAGTGGAATGGTGAATTTGACACTCTTCTTTTCAGCGATGAAGTGGCCCGTGAAGATGAGGCTATTATCGGTAACGGAATTCCTGAGTTTGAACTGGGCTGGTCAAATTCCGTTCGGTTCCGGAACTGGGACTTCAACGCATTTATCCGGGGAGTTTTTGGGCATGATCTCGTAAACAGTACGCGAGTATTCTTCGAGAATCCAATTAACATAACTACCTATAACGTTACAAAATCTGCATTTGACCTTATTGATCTGGAATCAGCCCCGGCTTATTCAAGCTACCATGTTGAAGATGCATCATTCATAAGACTGCAAAATATGTCTATCGGGTATACTGTGCCTTTGCCCGCTACAAGTATGATCAACCGCCTGCATCTTTCAGTCTCAGGTAACAACCTGTTTACAATTACAGGATATGATGGAATTGATCCCGAAGTGCGCTGGCTGGATGGTGGCGATCCGCTGGCACCGGGAATTGAGCGGAGAGAGCAATGGTATTCCGCACGCTCATTTACCTTCGGAATTAATCTTGATTTTTAAAATAACCAGGTCAACACTATGAATAAAAGAATGAAAACGTACAAAAAACGAACATTTGCATGGCTTCTTCTCCTGCCGGTCCTTTGGATAGGATCGTGTACGGATCTGACCGAAACCGTTCATAACCAGGTAACCGCCGATCAGTTTTTTCAAACTGATGAGGAGTTTATTTCAGCCCTGGGTGATGCATACGGGCCGATGACCAGCTTCGGTGGAAACTGTTGTGTAACGGCAATAAATGAAGTATCCAGCGATGAAATTGTGGTAACACAAAAGGGTGCTGACTGGGAAGATGGCGGCGTGTGGATTCGGCTGCATCGCCATACATTTACTCCGTCTGATGACGTGATTAACAACACATGGAACAATTTTTTCAGTGGTGTTGGTAATGCCAATCGACTGATTTTTCAATTTGAAACGGTTGTTGAGGCTGGTAATGTAAGTGAAGAAGATGCCGCTGCATTTATTGGTGAATTAAGGGCGCTGAGGGCATTTTACTACTACCAGCTGCTGGATAATTTTGGCAATGTTCCCATTGTAACCAGTTTTGAAGGGGCACCTGAAAGTCCGCCACAACCCAGTACTGATTTTCAGCAGGGCCGCACCGAAGTGTTCAATTTTGTTGAACAAGAACTGCTGGAAGTACTTGACCAGGTGGATACCGATGTGAACGCTACACTTGGAAGAGTGAATCGTTGGGTTGTTCACATGACGCTGGCTAAACTCTACCTGAATGCTGAAGTCTACACCGGACAACCACGCTGGGAGGATGTTATTACACATACGGATGCAATCATCGATTCTGGTAATTTTAATCTATTGGTTGATTACTCAGAGAACTTTATCGTAAATAACACCGGCAGCGCGGAGCATATATTTACGATCCCATTTAATGAGATTTTCCTGGGAGGATTTCAGCTTCATGTGATGACAAACCACATTCTCAGCCAGCCCGCGTTTAATTTTGGTGAGCAGCCGTGGAACGGCTTCCAAACCGTTGCTGATTTTTATGAATCGTATATCGATCCGGATCAAAATCCGGGTCCACAGGGAGAGGTTGTTGGGATGAGCCCTACCGGGGATATGACCACGGGTACGCTCGACAACAGACTCAGTAATTTCCTGGTCGGACCGCTTCTGGATCTTCAGGGTAATCAAATTGAAGACCCGGGTGTTGAGAGTTCCGACCCTGTCGGTCCTCCGATTGTTCATACTCCATACATCAATGAATTGGCACCTGGTGGCTGGAGACAGGCAGGAGCCCGTATTGCCAAATATGAGATGGAGATCGGGTTAAGTGGGGCCAGTATGAATAACGACATGGTGATTTATCGCTATTCAGATGTTCTTCTGATGAAAGCAGAAGCTCTCTGGAGAATGAACCCATCCGATACGGATGCCCTGATGCTGGTAAACGAAATCCGAAACCGTGCCGGAGTGGATCCTTTTGATAATTTGGACGCTGACAGACTCCTGGCCGAAAGGGGCCGTGAACTCTTCTGGGAGGTCGTTAGACGGCAGGATCTGATTCGCTTCGAAGGCAATACCGGACTAACTCGCTTTAACGATCCATGGTGGGAAAAAACGTCCAACAATCCGGACCGAAATGTATTTCCAATACCACAAAATCAGTTAGAAGCAAACTCAAGCCTGGTTCAGAATCCGGGATATTAATCCAGCAGTTAACATTATTACATTGAAGACACTCCGGTTCTTTACCGGGGTGTCTTTTTTTTATCTCACAAAATTGATACCATCAAAAATGCCTGTTCCGCCGGGCTGATTTGTAATACCGCACAGATATCAATGTTCGTTGTACAGGCAATATGAATAAGTCGCAGTCTATCTTTTTCAGTTTTGTGATGATTCTGTTTTTAGTGCACTGTTCTTCTTCCGAAGATGCAGAGACAGATCCCAGTCTTTTTGAACGCTTGCCATCCTCCGTTACCGGTATTGAGTTTGAAAACCGGCTCTACCCCACAGAAGAGTTTAACATGTATGTGTTTCGCAATTTTTATAATGGCGGGGGAGTCGCTATAGGCGATGTCAGCGGAAATGGTCTTCCCGATATTTTTTTTGGCGGAAATATGGTTTCCAACCGGCTCTATCTGAACAAAGGTAATTTCGAATTTGAGGATATTACCGAACAGGCCGGCCTGCTTTCTGATGGAATCTGGACCACCGGCGTGAGTATGGTTGACATTAACGGGAATGGCCTGCTTGACATTTATATCACAAAATCAGGTCCGCCGGAAGGGGAGAGACGTTATAATGAACTCTTTATTAACAACGGAGATCTGACCTTTACCGAAAAAGCGGAAGAGTATGGCCTGGCTGAAATTGGACTTTCGACACATGCTGTATTTTTTGATTATGATGGAGATGGTCTGCTGGATATGTACCTGTTAAATAATTCTTTTGATCCGGTTGGGAACTACGATGGAGTGACGGGTGAATCGAGAAAGATCTACGATCCTCATGGCGGCAGCAAACTTTTCAAAAACGAGGGCGGACGATTTACAGATGTTACCGAGAAAGCAGGTATTTACGGGAGTAGAATCGGGTTTGATTTAAGCGCATCCATTGCTGATTTCAACCGCAACGGTCTGCCGGATATTTACGTGGCAAATGATTTTTTTGAACGCGATTATCTCTACCTGAACAATGGAGATGGAACGTTTCGTGAAGTTCTTGAGGATAAAATGCGGAGTATAAGCTCAAGTTCGATGGGCTCTGATGCTGCTGATCTAAATAATAACGGATGGCCGGATATCTATGTCGCAGATATGCTACCGTATTCAGAAGAGCGCAGAAAATCGAAAATGAATTATGAAACGGAAGATGAGTACCGGGAAAGCTTTGAAAAAGGATTTCACCATCAATTTACACGAAATACTTTTCAGATGAACAACGGAGACGGAACGTTTTCTGAGGTCAGCCGGCTCACAGAAACAGAGGCTACGGACTGGAGCTGGGCAGTTCTGATCGCCGATTTCGATCACAGCGGCCACAACGATATTTATGTTACAAACGGAATTTACAAAGATTTGCTTGATCAGGATTATCTTGAGTATACCTCAAATCCCTCCAGAATTACTGAAATCATAGAAACAACGCCTGATCGTGTGATTATGTCACTCATGGATATCATCCCTTCGGAGCCTGTGGGGAATGTACTGTTTTCGGGAGAGGGGGAGATGGGGTTTCGGGACAGCAGCGAGGCGTGGGGCCTGGGTGAGCCGGGATTTTCGAGCGGTGCGGCGTGGTCCGACCTGAACGGGGACGGGGCTCTGGACCTGGTGGTCAGCGATGTGAACGGCCCGGCCCGGATCTATCGCAACCGCACCGCAGAGCTTCGCCCGGACCACCGCTGGCTGCGTGTGGACCTTGAGGGAACCGCGCCCAACACGCAGGCGATCGGCGCGCAGCTGCAGGTGTGGGCCGGCGGGCGGCAGTGGTACCGCGAGCAGATGCTCCAGCGGGGCTTCCAGTCGAGCGTGGAGCCGGGGCTTTTTGTGGGCCTTGGGGAGATCTCCCGCGTGGATTCGCTGGTGCTGCGCTGGCCGGACGGGCAAACCAGCCGGGCGGCAGACCTGGAGCTGCCGGCCCGGATCACCCTGCGCCAGGCGGAGGGTGAAGAACGTCCGGCCCCGCCCCCGGGACTGGCCGTACTTCCGGGCGATTTCCAGAACCTGCAAGAGTCCGAAGCGGAGCGGAGGTCCCGGCAGCGTTCAGGGGCAGAGGACCTGACAGAGTTGAGCGAATGCGAACCCTGTAAGAGTCCGGATATCGGGGCGGAAATTCATGACACAGACGCTCATTCATCCGACTCTGGCAGGAACGCAAAAGAGCGTGCTCTGCCAGGTCGTTCGTGGCTTCAGCCGGTGGAACTCCCTCCGCTGAGCGACCGGGCCCACGAGCGCTACCCGTACAGCGACTTCACCCGCGAGCGGCTGCTGGTGCACATGCGCTCGTCGGAAGGCCCGGCCCTGTGCACCGGGGACGTGACGGGCAACGGGCTGTCCGATGTCTACATCGGCGGGGCGCGGGGGCAGTCCGGGGCGCTCTACCTGCAGGATGGCGGCGGCTTCCGCGAGCAGACCCCGGCGTCGCTCACCGGCGACGCCGCCTCAGAGGATACCGACTGCGCGCTTTTTGACGCCACGGGCAACGGACACCTTGACCTGTACGTAGCCAGCGGGGGCAACTCCTTTTCGAGCAGCTCCTCGGCGCTGATGGACCGCCTGTATTACGGGGACGGCAGCGGCGGGTTTGAGCGATCAGGCCAGGTCCTGCCGACCCGGAGCCGGTATGTGAGCAGCTCGACGGTGGCGGTGGGCGACCTCACGGGCAACGGGCACGCGGACCTGTTCGTGGGCGAGCGGCTTCGGCTGTTTTCGGTGGGCCTGCCGGCGGGCGGCTACCTGCTGGAGGGTGACGGTCAGGGGCAGTTCCGGGACGTGACCGGGCAGTGGGCGCCGGAGCTGGGCGAGCTGGGGATGATCACCTCCGCGGTGTGGACCGACTGGACAGGCGACGGGCGCGATGACCTGGTGGTGACCGGCGAGTGGATGTCCCCGAAGGTGTTTGCCAACCGCGGGGACCGCCTGGAGAACATCAGCGCAGACCTGGGCCTGGAAGAAGTAACCGGTTGGTGGAACGCGGTGCACGCAGCTGACCTGAGCGGGAACGGCCTGCCGGACCTGGTGCTGGGTGGCCACGGGCTGAACTCGCAGTTTCGCGCAAGTGAAGAATCCCCGGTGCGGATGTGGGCGGGCGACCTGCAGGGCAACGGAATGGTGGAGCAGCTGCTGAGCATGCCGCGGGAGGGGCGCGACTACCCGGTGGCGCTGCGCCACGATTTGATTGATGAGATTCCCACGCTTCGGGAGGCCTACCCGGACTATGCGAGCTACGGGGGGCAGACGGTTCAGGATGTAATCGAGGCGGGTGGGCTGTCGCCGTCGGTGGAGCTGCAGGCTGCGGAGCTGGCCAGCGTGGTGGTGTGGAACGAAGGAGGCGGGCAGGTGCGTGTGGAGCGTATGCCGCTGCGGGCGCAGCTGTCGCCGGTGTACGGGATCTGGAGCGGCGACCTGAGTGGGGACGGCCGCCCGGAGGTTGTGCTGGGGGGCAACCTGCACGAGGTGAAGCCGATAGCAGGTCCGTATGACGGAAGCTTCGGCGTGGTGCTGTCTGCAGGAGAATCGGGGGAGCTGACCGCTTATCATCCGGAGCAGAGCGGGTTTCGGGTGCGCGGGGCGGTGCGCCGGATCGCGGCAGTGGAAGGCGCCGAAGGACAGAAGTGGCTGATCGCCGTCCGCAACAACGACACTCCGGTTCTCTTTAAAATGAATCAGAAAAATAATTAAGCGTATAGACTATGAATCGATTCATAATCTTACTAATTACCTTTTACCGAGTGAAATTAATGTTTTTGAATTGTTTTATTCAGTTGAAAACTGAACATGAATACAGAAAATTATACATTTCAATTTCTTAAGCACACTCTTATCATCAATTTAATATCATCGAAATCGAAACAGACAAATCTTATGAAGTACCTCGTTTTCATCACAATTATCTTCAGCTTAATTGCGTGTGATCAGAGAAGCGATTACGAACGTCTTATTCAGGACGGCCAACGCTCCGATGTTCGTCACGACTCACTTTTTCTCGGTTATGAACTTGGAATGGAACAGCAGCAATTCCTCGATCATAGCTGGCAGTTGAACCAGGAAGGTTTAATTACCGGCGGCACACAAATTGAGTACCGGCTCACAGACCTTTCATATGATGCACGGATGGTATTCTATCCGCATTTCGAAAATGGTAAGATTTATAAGATGCCGATTGAGATATCCTACAATTCCTGGGCAATCTGGAATCGTGAACTCTACTCAGAACACATGATCAATGACCTCCTTGAATACTATGAAAATATTTACGGAACCGGGTTCAGGCAGGTCGATCATCCGGTGCTAAACCGCCAGGTATGGATGAAGGTTGACGGGAACCGAAAAATAGTAATCTATCCTAAAGATGATATGATTACCCGGGTTGAATTTACGGATCTGTCAGTCCAAAAAGAATAAATGGAAATTATGAAACTGTTGGGAGACAATCGTATATCATATGTTGCCTTCATTATTTCTATATTGATTTTCTCTGCATCCTGCACTTCCGAAACGCATGATGAAGTGCTTTTTGAGAAACTTTCGCAAGATCAAACCGGAATTGATTTCGAAAACAAGCTCTCATTTGATCCCGATTTTAATATCTACAGATATAGGAATTTCTATAACGGCGGCGGAGTGGCTGCGGGTGATATAAGCGGAAACGGACTTCCTGATCTTTTCTTTATCGGTAATATGGAGCCGAATCGTCTTTACCTGAATAAGGGCGATTTTACGTTTGAAGATGTAACCGAATATGCCGGTGTGGCCGGATCGATGGGATGGTCAACCGGTGTAAGCCTGGTCGATATCAACGGTAACGGATTGCTCGATATATACGTGACAAACTCCGGGCTTTTTGATGAAGATGAGAGAAGAAACGAGCTTTTCATAAATAACGGGGATTTGACCTTTACTGAAAGTGCAGCAGAGTACGGACTGGACGATCCGGGCTTTGCGATTCATGCGATCTTTTTCGATTACGATGGTGATGGGGATCTCGATATGTATCTGCTGAATAACTCAAACCGCGCGATCAGCAGTTTTGATATCAGTGAAAATCTGCGCGATGTTCGGGATGAGCATGGCGGAGATAAATTATTCAGAAATGATAACGGTACGTTTGTTGATGTCTCTGAAGAAGCGGGCATATATGGGAGCGAAATTGGGTTTTCATTAAGTGCATCCATCGCCGACATCAACCGCAACGGCCTGCCGGATATTTACGTGGCAAATGATTTTTTTGAACGTGATTATCTCTATCTGAATAACGGAGACGGTACCTTCCGTGAAGTTCTGGATGAACAGATGCGAAGCATCAGTGCGGCTTCAATGGGTTCTGATATTGGGGATCTCAACAACAACGGATGGCCCGATATTTACGTATCGGATATGCTTCCCCAATCAAACCGCCGTCTGAAAACAATGACTACATTTGAGGACTGGGACCGATATACGGAGAAGGTGGAGTACGATTACGGTCACCAGTTTACACGAAATGCTTTTCAGATGAACAACGGAGACGGAACGTTTTCTGAGGTCAGCCGGCTCACAGAAACAGAGGCTACGGACTGGAGCTGGGCGGTTCTGATCGCCGATTTCGACCACAGCGGCCACAACGATATTTACGTTACAAACGGTTTATTACAGGATATCACCAATCTCGATTATCTTGGGGATATACGATCACCTGATATGGTTCGGTCGATTGTTACTGGCGAAGGTGCCGACTTTGAAGAGCTAATCAATATCATCCCTTCGGAACCTGTGGGGAATGTACTGTTTTCGGGAGAGGGGGAGATGGGGTTTCGGGACCGCAGTGAGGCGTGGGGCCTGGGCGAGCCGGGATTTTCGAGCGGTGCGGCGTGGGCCGATCTGAACGGGGACGGGGCTCTGGACCTGGTGGTCAGCGATGTGAACGGCCCGGCCCGGATCTACCGCAACCGCACCGCAGAGCTCCGCCCGGAGTACCGCTGGCTGCGTGTGGATCTGGAAGGTAAAGCGCCCAACACGCAGGCGATCGGCGCGCAGCTGCAGGTGTGGGCCGGCGGGCGGCAGTGGTACCGCGAGCAGATGCTCCAGCGGGGCTTCCAGTCGAGCGTGGAGCCGGGGCTTTTTGTGGGTCTTGGGGAGACTACCCGCGTGGATTCGCTGGTGCTGCGCTGGCCGGACGGGCAGACCAGCCGGGCGGCAGACCTGGAGCTGCCGGCCCGGATTACCCTGCGCCAGGCGGAGGCTGAAGATCGTCCGGCCCCGCCACCGGGCCTGGCCGTACTTCCGGGCGATTTCCAGAACCTGCAAGTGTCCGAAGCGGAGCGGAGGTCCTGGCAGCGTTCGGGGGCAGAGGACCTGAAAGAGTTGAGCGAATGCGAAACCTGTAAGAGTCCGGATATTGGGGCGGAAATTCATGACACAGACGCTGACAGGACCCCGGAAAACGCGGGGGCGCTTTCAGGTCAGCGTTCGGGGCCGGAGGCTCATTCATCCGACTCTGGCAGGAACGCAAAAGAGCGTGCTCTGCCAGGTCGTCCGTTGCTCCAGCCTGCGGAACTCCCTCCGCTGAGCGACCGGGCCCACGAGCGCTACCCCTACAGCGACTTCACCCGCGAGCGGCTGCTGGTGCACATGCGCTCGTCGGAAGGCCCGGCCCTGTGCACCGGGGACGTGACGGGCAACGGGCAGTCCGATGTCTACATCGGCGGGGCGCGGGGGCAGTCCGGGGCGCTCTACCTGCAGGATGGCGGCGGCTTCCGCGAGCAGACCCCGGCGTCGCTCACCGGCGACGCCGCCTCAGAGGATACCGACTGCGCGCTTTTTGACGCCACGGGCAACGGACACCTTGACCTGTACGTAGCCAGCGGGGGCAACTCCTTTTCGAGCAGCTCCTCGGCGCTGATGGACCGCCTGTATTACGGGGACGGCAGCGGCGGGTTTGAGCGATCAGGCCAGGTCCTGCCGACCCGGAGCCGGTATGTAAGCAGCTCGACGGTTGCGGTGGGTGACCTGACGGGCAACGGGCACGCGGACCTGTTCGTGGGCGAGCGGCTGCGGCTGTTTTCGGTGGGCCTGCCGGCGGGCGGCTACCTGCTGGAGGGCGACGGTCAGGGGCAGTTCCGGGACGTGACCGGGCAGTGGGCGCCGGAGCTGGGCGAACTGGGGATGATCACCTCCGCGGTGTGGACCGACTGGACGGGCGACGGGCGCGATGACCTGGTGATAACCGGCGAGTGGATGTCCCCGAAGGTGTTTGCCAACCGCGGAGGCCGCCTGGAGAACATCAGCGCAGACCTGGGCCTGGAGGAAGTAACCGGCTGGTGGAACGCGGTGCATGCAGCTGACCTGAGCGGGAACGGCCTGCCGGACCTGGTGCTGGGCGGCCACGGGCTGAACTCGCAGTTTCGCGCAAGTGAAGAATCCCCGGTGCGGATGTGGGCGGGCGACCTGCAGGGCAACGGGATGGTGGAGCAGCTGCTGAGCATGCCGCGGGAGGGGCGCGACTACCCGGTGGCGCTGCGCCACGATCTGATTGATGAGATTCCCACGCTGCGGGAGGCCTACCCGGACTATGCGAGCTACGGAGGGCAGACGGTGCAGGATGTGATCGAGGCGGGCGGGCTGTCGCCATCGGTGGAGCTGCAGGCTGCGGAGCTGGCCAGCGTGGTGGTGTGGAATGAAGGAGGCGGGCAGGTGCGTGTGGAGCGACTGCCGCTGCGGGCGCAGCTGTCGCCGGTGTACGGGATCTGGAGCGGCGACCTGAGCGGGGACGGCCGCCCGGAGATTGTGCTGGGGGGCAACCTGCACGAGGTGAAGCCGATCGCAGGACCGTATGACGGAAGCTTCGGCGTGGTGCTGACTGCAGGAGAAACGGGGGAGCTGACCGCTTATCATCCGGAGCAGAGCGGGTTTCGGGTGCGCGGGGCGGTGCGCCGGATCGCGGCAGTGGAGGGCGCCGAAGGACAGAAGTGGCTGATCACCGTACGCAATAACGACACTCCGGTTCTCTTTAAAATGAATCAATCTGAAGAACCGTAAATCGCACCTTATTAAGGTTAAAAATAGGTAAAGGGATCACCCATTTGTTTGCATAATTACCGAATCTTCATTATCTGTATGAGTCAGAGTAAACCTACATAAAACCAGCAAAATCATATTGTTTACATGAGTAAAAAAACAAAATTAGGAATGGTAGGCGGAAGCCTCGACGCTTTTATTGGAGAGGTGCACCGAAAAGCCGCAGCAATGGATGGAAAGTTTGAGCTTGTTTGCGGTGCGTTTAGCAGCAGTCCTGAAAAATCGAAGAAAACAGGCGAAGCGCTGTCACTCGATTCATCCAGAGTGTATGGCTCGTACAAAGAGATGATCGAAAAAGAGAGCCAGCTTCCTGAGAACGAGCGAATGGAAGCGGTTTCTATTGTTACGCCAAATCATGTGCATTTTGAGCCGGCAAAACTCGCCCTGGAAAATGGGTTCCACGTTATTATTGATAAACCCATTACGTTCTCGCTGGAAGAAGCGAAACAATTGAAAAAAATCGTGGATTCTACAGGAAACATCCTGGCTCTTACGCATACGTACACCGGTTACCCGATGGTAAAGCAGGCCCGTCATATGGTTGCTACCGGACAGCTGGGTAAAATCAGAAAAATTTACGTGGAATATCCACAGGGATGGTTGTCAACCCCGCTGGAAGATGAGGGAAATAAACAGGCATCCTGGCGGACAGATCCCGAAAAATCGGGAGCAGGTGGCGCAATTGGCGATATCGGAACACATGCCGCAAATCTTGCTGAATATGTAAGCGGACTGAATATCACCCAGATATCAGCTGATGTAAACATTTACGTCGAAAACCGTCGGCTGGATGATGACTCAGCCGCGCTGCTGAAGTTCGAAAATGATGCTTCCGGCGTATTGATGGCAACACAGATCGCTGCGGGTGAAGAGAACGATCTTAAGCTTAGAGTTTATGGCGAAAAGGGCGGTGTGAAATGGATTCATTCCGATCCCAACTCCCTGCATTACAAAACTCTGGATGGCCCGTACCAAACTCTTCGGGCCGGAACAGGATACCTTGCGGATAGTATCGCAAAATTCACGCGAACTCCTGCCGGTCATCCCGAAGGATATCTCGAAGCGTTTGCCAATATCTATCTTGAATTTCACAACGCCGTCTCCGATTTCAAAAACGGAAATTTCAGTTCTATCGAAGATTACGATTTTCCGGGAGCCGATGATGGAATCCGCGGAATGGCTTTTGTTGATACGATGCTCGAATCAAATAAATCAGAAACTAAATGGACACCGTTTAAAAAATGAAAACTATAAAAGGACCCGCAATATTTTTAGCTCAGTTTGTTGACGATGAAGCCCCTTACAACGATATAATTTCAATCTGTGAATGGGCAGCTTCTCTCGGATATAAAGGCGTTCAGATTCCAACATGGGAATCGCGGCTGATTGACCTCGAAAAGGTCGCCGAAAGCAAAACGTACGCTGATGAGTACAAAGGAAAAATTGAAGAGACCGGAGTAGAGATCACCGAACTTTCAACCCATCTTCAGGGACAACTGGTTGCCGTAAATCCCGCATATGATGTGATGTTTGATGGATTTGCGCCAGAAGAAGTTCACGGCAAGCCGAAAGAGCGCCAGAAATGGGCGGAGAATCAGCTTAAAATGTCCGCTAAGGCAAGTGCAAATCTTGGCTTAAATGCTCACGCATCATTTTCCGGAGCGTTAATGTGGCACACGGTATATCCCTGGCCGCAGCGTCCCGCCGGACTGGTTGAAGACGGATTTGCTGAACTCGCAAAACTGTGGAAACCGATCCTCAACGAGTTTGATGAACACGGCGTGGATGTATGCTACGAACTTCATCCCGGAGAAGATCTGCATGACGGCGTGACGTACGAACGTTTCCTGGAAGCGACCGGTGATCACCCACGGGCACGTATCCTTTATGATCCGAGTCACTTTATCCTTCAGCAGCTTGACTACCTCGCATTTATCGATATCTACAAGGATTACATCAAATCGTTTCATGTGAAGGATGCCGAGTTCAATCCAACCGGAAGAGCCGGGGTTTATGGCGGCTACGAAAGCTGGATCGACCGGCCCGGCAGATTCCGTTCCATTGGTGACGGACAGATCGATTTCAACGGCATCTTCACTAAACTTTCTCAGTATGATATCGATTGCTGGGCAGTTCTGGAATGGGAGTGCTGCATCAAACATCCCGAGCAGGGCGCGATCGAAGGCGCACAAATCATTCAGGATCACATCATCCGGGTGACGGAAAAAGCGTTCGACGATTTCGCAGGAGCCGGAAGCGACACCGAACTGAACAAAAAAATACTCGGTGTGAAATAAACCCGGGTTCAAATTTCAACTTCAGATCAAAAGAGAGCTGTACGATCTGCGTGCGGCTCTCTTTTTTATATACAACTTTTAGTCTTTGGTACCAGGTCGTTTACCAATAATTTCATTTTGATTCCGGTTTGATTTAGTTGTAACTATCCAGATATGGCAATACGATATTCAGAATTATTATTACTCTCTCTTTCCTTATTTCTGATTTTATTTTTTGCCGGCTGCAGCAGTGAAGCGGATACACATTTTTCACTTCTGTCCACCTCCAAAACAAATATCGATTTTGAAAACCAGGTTACGAGTACGCCTGAGTTTAACATCGTAAACTACATGTATTTTTATGATGGTGCCGGAGTTGCAGCCGGTGACCTGAATAACAATGGCCTGCCGGATCTCTTTTTCGTGGGAAACGAAGAACCGAATAAACTATATTTCAACCGGGGAGATTTTCAGTTTGAAGATGTCACCGAAACGACCGGGGTTGGCGGCGATCCCGGTTCGTGGTCAACCGGCGTGACCATGGCTGATGTGACCGGAAACGGTTACCTGGATATCTACATCAGCCGGGTCAACTATCTTACGAAATCAGGGCCAAATCAATTTTTTGTGAATAACGGCGATGGCACATTCACCGAACGGGCAGCTGACTATGGCATCGATTTTGAAGGATATTCCACGCAGGCTGCTTTTTTTGACTATAACAAAAATGGCCGGCTCGATCTTTTTATCCTGAACCATTCGTTTCACAGCGAAAGAACGTATGGTCCGGTTGATGTACTCCGCGATATTCACGATCCAAAAGCTGGTGACCGGCTTTTTCGAAATGAAGGAGATCATTTTACCGATGTAACGGAAGAAGCGGGAATCATAAGCAGTGCTCTGGGATACGGCCTGGGCCTGGCGATCAGCGACATCAACAAAAACGGCTGGCCCGATATTTACATCGGCAACGATTTTCATGAAAATGATTATCTCTACATCAATAACGGGGACGGCACATTTACCGAATCACTTTATGAATCGATCGGCCATACAAGCGGATCATCCATGGGAAATGATATTGCCGACATCACAAATGACGGTTATCCCGACATCGTATCCCTGGATATGATGCCGGAAGATCACAACTCATTTATGAGATCAGGCGGACCGGATCTGACTGTTGTAGCCGAAACCAAGGCTAATTTTGGATTTGGTGATAAAAATGCCCGAAACACCGTTCAGATTCACCGGGGAATGGCGCCCGATGGTCGTCCGGTTTTCAGCGAACTTGCCTTCACCCTCGGAATGGCAAAGACAGACTGGAGCTGGGCATCCCTTTTTGCTGATTTTGATAACAGCGGTTATAAAGACCTTTTTATAAGTAACGGTATGGTGCGCAGACCGAATGACCTGGATTATATCCGGCGTGTCGGGGATTTTCGGGAACGGAGTACGGAAGGAACCGTATCGGACGAAGAGTTTGAATCGATTCAGTTCATGCCGCCGATCTATATTCCGAATTACATCTACAAAAATCATGGAGAACTTCAGTTTGAAAATACCACGGAAGAGTGGGGGATAGATCAGCCATCATACTCCAGCGGTGCTGTACATGCGGATCTGAACGGCAATGGAATGCTCGATCTTGTTGTAAGTAATGTTAATATGCAAACTTTTGTATATCGAAATAATGCTGAGGTTGACTCTCTTCACAATTATCTGAAAGTCTCCTTTTCCGGCAGCCGGATGAACAGCACTGGAATCGGGACGAAAGTTATACTGTACAAAAATGATGAAATTTTCTACCAGGAGCAGTATCCCACCCGTGGATTTCAATCTTCGGTGGATCATGTCCTCCATTTTGGGCTTGGGTCTCATGCTGAAATCGATTCACTCTTGGTCGTCTGGCCGGATGACACATACCAGACCATTTATGATATCTCATCAAACCAAAAGCTAAGTCTCGATCATCAGGATGCCGGCGGGAGTTTCGACTACACCAGGCTTCACAGAAGTTATGAGAATGCTTTGGTTGAAAATGTCACCCACGATTTCTCTATCGATTTTGAACATCAGGAAAATACACACAACGATTTTTCCCAGGAACCTCTGATTCCCTATAAAATGAGCAGAATGGGTCCGGCAGTGGGGATAGGTGATGTGACCGGAAATGGCCGCGATGACATTTTTATGGGAAATGCGCATCGAAATCGCTCGGTGCTCTACCTTCAAAATGAGGCCGGTGATTTTACGTCATCGAATGAAACCTTGTTCACAGCAGATGCGAGATATGAGGATGTGAGCGCCCATTTTTTCGATGCAACCGGCAATGGATCTCTCGATCTCTATGTAGTGAGCGGAGGAGGTCAGCTTTTTGAAACGAATGAGCTATTTATGGACCGGCTCTACATAAATGACGGAGACGGAAGTTTTGAGCGGTCAGAAGGGCGGTTACCCGACCTGAGAAATAACGGCAGTGTGGCTGTAAGTTCAGATTTTAATGGAGATGGAAGTCTCGATCTGTTTGTGGGAGCCCGGTCGAGGCCGTGGTATTATGGTGTGTCACCGGAGAATGTTTTACTGCAGAATGACGGGACAGGGCGATTTCAGGATGTGACCGATGAAGCGGCCCCCGGACTCAGAGACATCGGAATGATTACAGATGCAGCCTGGGCGGATATTACCGGAAACGGTTATGATGATCTTATCCTGGCGGGTGAGTGGATGCCGGTAACCGTTTTTGAAAACAGGGGAGGGAATTTAGTGAACATAACAGAAGATCTCGGTTTTAACGAGCTCAGCGGATTGTGGCAGTCGATTACTGTTGATGATCTGAACGGAAACGGTGATTTGGATATCATTGCCGGAAATTTTGGGACCAACTCACGGCTGCAGGCGGACGAAGATCATCCGCTTAAGCTTTTTGTGAATGATTTTGATGAAAGCGGATATACATCGGGATTAATTTCGAGAAGAGTTGACGGAAAAGATGTGCCGTTTGAACAGCTGGATGAACTGTTACAGGAGTTTCCGCAGCTCACGCAACAAATTACCAGTTATGTGGATTTTGCATCGAAATCGGTGCAGGAGCTATTCGGCCGGGAGGCGATCGATGATGCTCAGACCCTTGAAATCCGTGAGCTTCGTTCCATGATTTTTTGGAATACCGGTGATGGCAGTTTTGATGTCCAGCCTCTGCCTGTGATGGCTCAATCGTTTCCTATAAATGCAGTTGAGATACATGAAGATTCTGAAAATAGAAAACATCTCCTGGCAGCCGGAAATCATTATCATGTGAAACCGAGTATGGGTGGTCGGCAGGATGCCGGGTATGGCCTTCATTTGATTTATGATCCGGAAATCGGGTTCAAAACGTTGAATCTTCAGGAGAGCGGATTCTTCACGGAAGGCGTAGCCAGATCTATAAATACAGTGGATATTGGCGGAGAAATGTATTATTTGGTAGGGAAGAATAATTCCGCGCCGGAGCTCTTCAGATTTACCGAGTGATATCTGAACGTAAAAACAGGAACTAAACTAAGAACACAATGAAAAAATTTACCGGAATATTGATCATTTTATGGGCTATGGTACATATGCCTGCCTGCGCACAAGACATGGACAACGAACGGGAGTGGGAGCCTGAAGACACTGAATTTTACGAGCCGGTTCCCCCCGTTGTTGAGGCCGAAGGCGGGTTTATGGATCCACCTTCAGATGCAATTATACTGTTTGATGGAAGCGATTTTTCCGCATGGCAGTCCGCCAATGGAGACGAAGTGGACTGGATGCTTGATGAGGGAGAGATGACCGTGATGCCGGGATCAGGCAATATTGTAACACGGGATGGTTTCGGTTCGATTCAGCTCTACCTGGAATGGAAAACGCCAACAGAAATTGATGGTGACGGACAGGGCAGAGGGAACAGCGGTGTTTTTCTGCAGAGGAGATACGAAGTGCAGGTTCTGGATTCTTATGAAAATGAAACCTACGTAAATGGAATGGCCGGAAGTATTTATAAACAATACGCCCCGCTTGTCAATGCAGCTCGTCCGCCGGGTGAGTGGCAAACCTACAACATTATTTATGAAGCTCCTGAATTTGATGACAATGACGAACTGGTATCACCCGCATATTTGACTGTATTCTGGAATGGTGTGATGATTCATAACCGGACGGAAGTGAAAGGAGATACTGAATACATCGGGCCGGCAGATTATTCAGTACACGGCAATGACGGAATCATGCTTCAGGATCACGGTGACCTGGTCAGTTTTCGAAATATCTGGGTGAGGGAACTGGATGAAAGCCCGGTGTGGGGGCATGAAGGGTTTTGATTGATTCAATATCAATCAAATTCAGAGCAGGAAACAGACTGTAAGAAGGCCGGTTTGTTTCTGCTCACATTTTTTTTCATCAGGATTTCTTACGTTACATTCAGGATAGTAGTCGTTTCAAAATCTCTCCTTACCTATCCTGTTCACTCACCAATTGAACATGAATAACTTCGGCCGAAGTGTTCTTATGAAATCATCCAAATGATCAAAACCTGTATAGAGTGATTTCAGACTCTCGTTGTATTCATATATTTAATTTATAGTTTCAATAATAAAAATGTGAAAATATAATGCACTAAAGATAAATATTGATATCATAATAATGTTTATATGTTATATAAAAACGTAATTTATATTAATAAACAATGTTGTTTTGTTAAGGTTAACATAGAGAGGTTGATTACTGAAATTGTAAAACTTATGATCAGTAAGAATATGAAAAATATAGACTTGTGAATTTGTCCCGAAAGTGTATTTAATACACTCTTTATTCTTTAGTTATAATTTGTTAATTAAAGAGAGGAGCTAAAATGTGAGGGAAATTCAATCGAAATTTTCTCTCAGCCATTCAGATGAACAATTAAAAAAATTGGGTTTATCACAACACGTATTGGATTTCTAATCTGAAGTAAACTGTACTATGGAGCAGGAGTGAATAGTGTTGTTGATTCATATGTGTAATATTATATAAATAATAAAACATATCATTTATATTGAAATAATTTATAAAAAAACATAATTGTATCAATATTAAAAGTATTAATTTTGTTTGATATGCATTCAGAATCTCATAAAAAATTATGGTTAAGATATGTGGAAGGCGATTATAGCGTCTACAAAAAAATATTTGAATCTTACTATAGTGGGCTTTTTGGCTATGGAATGAAGTTATGCAATGATTCGACCATTGTTGAGGATAGTATCCAGGATGTTTTTATTTATATCTGGGAAAAAAGAGAGGATTTAATGCATATCAATTCACCAAATGTATATTTGTTCGTATCACTCAGGAGAAAAATTATCAAAAGAAGAAATAAGTATCGTAATAAAAAGAAAATAAAAGATGGGGATTTCTTCATTGAGTTTGGTGTTGAAGAAATTATGATAAACAAAGAGATAAGGGATGAACAGAAAGAGGAGCTTCATAAGGCGTTGAATTTACTTTCCAATCAACAGAAAGAGGTACTGTTCTTACATTATTACAACGGGATGAGCTATGGTGAAATTGAGGAAATCCTTTCTATAAACAGGCAGTCTGTTCGAAACCATATGTACCGGGCAATAAGTACACTTAGATCTGCACTCAACAAAAATACTCTTCGCCTTGTTGTTTGATTTTTGGTGGATGATTATCTGCTCACCGATATCCGACCACTATAGTCAGCGGTTTTATAATCCTATACACTTCTATAATGTGATGAAGTTTGATCTGATGTAGATTGAAAATCATTTGTCAGTTAAATATGAATATATCTGTAGGTGTAATAATAACAGGTAATTAAGAGGCGCCATATCTTATAGAACTTCATTAAATCGGAGTTTCAGATCTGGCTTTTTAAAAAAGTTCAAGTCAATTTGAGTACGGAAGCGGTTTCATCAACTCTCCTATATCGAACAGGTCATCGATAAGCTTTCAATTTAACACTGTGACAGACAGAGAATATACGGTAGAAGAATTATTGGAGGATTCCTCGTTTCGACGATATGCGAAAGGCAGAGGTACAGCCGAAGATATTGAAAAATGGGACAGTTGGGTTGAAAGGGGTTTTGAGCAAAAAATTCTTTTTAAGGAAGCTTCAAAACAGTTGGCCGGTTTTGAATTCAGAGTTGATGTTGAATCGAAAATTGATAAAGCGTGGAAAAAAATATCTTCAAAAACTGTATCAAGACAAAGATATAGTTTTGAAAAACGACGTGATAGAAACTTTCACAGAAGGATATTTTATTTAGCCGCATCCGTGCTTCTGATTTTAAGTATGGTTGGCATAGGAGTTTTTCAGTTCAGTCAAAATGAAGAAGGTATTACTAACCTGGAGCAGCAGAACGAAGAGAAAATCATTACTACCGATGAAGGGGAAGTAAAAACACTTAGATTTTCAAATGGTTCACGAATTATTCTGAACAGCAACTCATCAGTGGCATACAAAGCAGGATTGCTGCAGGATGAAACCATTGAAGTCTCACTGCAGGGAGAGGCATGGTTCGAAACGGATCACTCGAATAGTAGTGCAGAACCGTTTTTTTCAATATCAACTTCGGAAGGTATCATCCGTGATATCGGGACGGAGTTTTTGGTATCTACCTCCAAAGATGATACTAAAGTAATTTTGCAAGATGGTCTTGTAGAAATTGAATACAACCTGGACGGTCAACACTCAGCAGATCAAGCCATTACGTCAGAAATCATCTTTGTTGAAAAGGGTGAAATGGTTCAATTCAGAAAAAATAAAGTAATCAACCGGGAGAGTGTGAATCCCACATTTTATACCTCTTGGGCAACCGGTTATCTCGAGTTTAACAAAACGAGTATTTATGAGCTGGCAGAGTATGTAGAACAACGGTTTAATGTAAAAGTAATTATTGCACAGAACGACCTGCAAGAGATTACTCTGGATGGGGCTATCTACTTCAATTCACTGAATGGTCTTGTGAGATCAGTTACTGATGTAATCGGTGTACCTGCGTTTCGAGATCCGGAAAGTGATAAAGTCTTTATTGGAAATCCAAATGGTGTGGATGATTAAAATATCGTCGGCTTTTAAGCCGAATGGGGCAAGTTCAATCAAAAATAAAATCAACTATGAAAAATGTTACGATAAAACTAACGAGGATTCTTATTGGTGTATTTTCAATTTGTCTTGCTATGAATTTCGGGCAATTGGAAGCACAGCAATTAGGTTCACTAATTCAATCTTCCGGCTCAACAGCTGATAAGAACCAATTACTCGACATTGTTTTAGACCAGGGGATGGATTTGGAATCGGCATTGGAAGTGGTGGAGGAGCAATTTGATGTTGTATTTCTGTATCGAACGGAAACGGTTGAAAATTATAAAATCAGTAAAGATTTCCGTTTATCTACAAATTTAGAACACAATTTAGAGAACATTTTAGGCAGCTTAGAACTTGAATTTAAAAACCTGAACCCGAAAACGTATGGGATCTATCCAAAAGCGGATGAGCCCGCTTTTGAAGAATCTTTGCCGGATCTGGACCATGAAATACGGGGGACGGTTACGGATCAAACCTCCGGGGAAAGCCTGCCAGGTGTAAATGTAGTGGTGGAAGGTACCACTTTGGGTACATCAACAAATATTGAGGGTATTTTTGAGCTAACGGTACCTTCACTGGAAGAAACCCTGATTTTTTCTTTCGTGGGGTATGAAAGAAAAGAAGTGCCACTCGATGGCAGAACAGAACTTACAGTAGAACTATCACCGCAGGCATTTGTTGGTGAGGATGTGGTTGTTGTGGGGTATGGAACTCAACAGGTGGAAACATTAACGGGATCAATCAGCAGGGTAGCCGGTGAAGATATGACAGCAAGCCCGGCCCCGAATGTTGCCGGTAATCTTGCCGGCCGGCTTCCGGGTTTAGTTGTTAATCAGCGTACGGGAATGCCCGGTTCAGAAGATGTTAATATTTTAGTTCGCGGTTCATCAACATTTGGAGATAATTCTCCTTTGATTGTTATTGATGGTGTGCCTCGCGGCAACATGAACAGGCTCAATCAGAACGATATAGAAAGTGTTACTGTGCTGAAGGATGCGTCTGCAGCTATTTATGGCGCGCGAGCAGCAAATGGTGTTGTACTGGTTACAACAAAACATGGTCAGGAAGGCAGCCCGGTTTTTGATTTGTCATACAGTACTGCACTGCAGCGTCCTACACAGCTGCCGGATATGCTGGATGCAGCTACATTTGCCGAAGCATTTAATGAGGCTGAATGGTACAGGGCCGGCCGGCCGGATAGGGAGAATTTTACACCGTTCTATTCGGACAATGCCATACAACGATATCGTGATGGCTCTGATCCCGTTTTATATCCAAATACGGACTGGGTGGATGAGGTAATGCTTCCATATTCGTACCAGCATAAAATTAATCTGCAGGCAAGTGGAGGAACTGAAAATACAAGATACTTTTTATCCTTTGGGATGAGAGATCAGGATGGAGGTTTTCGGAATAATCCTACTCATTACAGGCAATACAATGCCAGGGGAAGATTTGATGTGGATTTGACCCAGGATTTGACAGTAGGAGCGAATGTTAATGCGATCATTAATGAGCGAACGTATTCGTCAACAGCAACGGATGTCGATTTTGTTAATATTTTACAGGCAAATCCAACGCTCGCAGCGGTTTACCCGAATGGGTTAATTGCACCCGGCCGATTGCGGGAAAACCCTCTGCTGCTGGATCAGCGTGGTTTTGATAATATGAGAGATTATCCAATTCAAACTACCGTTACGGCCAACTACCAGGTGCCTTTCGTAAATGGACTTGAATTGAATGCCTCCTATAATTACGATCTGAACAATCAGTTCCAGAAAAACTTCGACAGGCCTTATTTCTATCATGAATACAATGTAAACACGGAAGAATTTGAACGCCGACAATATGGTGAAGAAATTCAGTTAACCGATACATACCGCAGATGGAGGGAATCGCTTTTTAATTTCAGAATTAATTACCAAACGGTTCTCGGGTATCGGAATAACGTATCAGCAATGGCAGGCTTTGAGCAGCAAAGGCAAGAGTTTAGCTATGCAAGTGCCTATCGAAAAGGTTTTGTGAGCCCGGCAATACCTCAGATTAATGTAGGTGGAACTGACCCCGAAGATATTAACAATTCCGGAAGCGCTTCGGAAAGTGCCTATAATAACTTCTTTGGGCGAATCAACTATGATTTTGATATGAGATACCTGTTTGAATTTGTGTTCCGGTATGACGGATCACAGATTTTTCCTGAAGGTAACCGGTATGGGTTCTTTCCCGCAGTTTCTGCAGGATGGCGAATGTCGGAAGAGGATTTTATGAGGGATAATTTTCCTTTTGTGACTGAATTGAAACTAAGGGCGTCCTATGGTGAAATAGGTAATGATCGTGTGGGTGCTTATCAGCATTTACAGGCCTTCTCTTTTGGCAACAATTATGTATTTGGCAGCAGAGATGCCCCCGGAATCTACTCAAATACGATGCCGAACCCGGATATTACCTGGGAGGTAAGCAGAAAGTTTGATCTTGGATTAGACCTTGAGCTATGGGATGGGTTACTCGGTGCAGATTTCACTGTTTTCACAGAGAACAGGTCAAATATATTAACTCAGCCAAATCTATCCGTGAGTCGTGTGTTTGGATTTCCGTCACTGCCAGATCAGAATATCGGTGAGGTGGATAATCGTGGTTTTGAACTTTTAATATCCCACCAGAATAATGTGGGCGATTTAGCATATCGCATCTCAGCAAACACATCATTTGCCCGTAGTGAGATTGTGTTTATGGATGAACCTCCACAAGCTGAAGACTACCAAACTCAAACTGGAAGTCCGTTAGGCGCAGGTTTATTCTATCGGACAGACGGTATCTTCAGAACACAGGAAGAACTGGATAGTCATCCGCACGGCAGTGGAGCCCAGGTTGGAGACATCCGAATCGTTGATATCAATGGTGATGGTGTTATCGATGCTGATGATCGTTATAGAGCTCAATACTCTGAAATTCCGGAAATTGTATTTGGGCTGAATTCCAATTTCCGGTATAGGGATTTTGATTTAACCTTGTTTATTCAGGGTCAGACAAATGCTCTGCACTACGATGGTGAAGTTGCGCAGCTTGGAGGGAGTGATTTTGCAAACACCCCTCATTACCGGGCTGATAACCGATGGACTGTAGACAACCGTGAGGGGGCTACAATGCCCAGGGCAGACCACTGGCAGCCAGGTGCTACGGATTTCTTCTTGTTCGACGCAACGTTTGTGAGGCTGAAAAACGCAGAACTGGGATACCATCTACCGGCCAGGTTATTAGCACGCACCGGGGCCCTCAGTGACGTTCGTTTATACGTTAATGGATCAAACCTGTTAACCTGGGCCAAAGAGATCAAATATAAAGATCCGGAGATGGGAGGACAGTTCGGGTTTAATAACTATCCCCCGATGCGCATGGTAAACTTCGGCATAAACGTAACATTTTAAATAGGTAAGAAACATGAATAAATTAACAATAATACCCGTTTTATTTGCACTGTTTTTGATATCCTGTGAAATGGACGTTTTGGATATATCCCCACAGGATCGTGTATCAGAGGATGCTGTTTGGGAAGATCCCAATCTAATAACGGCATACCATAATGAGCTATATAACGCAATCCCACACGGATTTTACCTTCACATGTACTCAAAATATACCGATGAGGCCTATAACTCAGCTCCTTGTTGCGGAGCCGATATTTTTGCCAGGAATACATTTGATCCGGATAATATTTCACAGGTAGGAGAAGGTGATTTCTGGGGCGGATACATGTACTACTGGGATCGGGGATATGAATATATCCGAAAAATTAATGTATTCCTGGAGAAAGCAGAAGAGGATCTCGGTTTGGAAAATCAAGACCGGATGGTAGCTGAAGCACATTTTCTCAGAGCTTTCACATATTTCGAATTGATTAAACGTTTTGGTGGTGTTCCCATTGTTACTCAAACTTATCAACTCGGGGATGAAGTTGAGTTTGTAAGAGATTCATTTGAAGAAGGAGTTCAATTTATTGAAGATGAACTCGCACTGGCAATGGCAAATTTGTCTCAGAGCTATCCATCTACGAGTTCTGAATATGGCAGGGCAACGGTTGATGCAAGCCAGGCACTGCTCTCCAGAGTTCTGTTGTACGCGGCCTCGCCACTGCACAATCCATCGAATGACCAGGAAAAATGGGCGCGGGCTGCCGATGCAGCTGAAGCACTTCTTGAATCCGGTTATTCACTCTATCCAGACTATCAGGAACTTTTTACGCTCTCACATGGGGATAGCCAAAATGAGGTGATATTTTCCAGAGGTTTTACTACCTCAAACTATCATGAAACACCAATGCATAATTTAAACCGAAGATTTGAAGCTTACGGTGGATGGTGGGGAAGTAACGGGCCTTCCCAAAACCTGGTGGATGACTATGAAATGATAAATGGTGAACGTCCATTTTTAGAAGATGGAACCGTGAACACCACTTCTGGATATGATCCTCAAAATCCATACCAGGATCGGGATCCGAGACTGAATGCATCTATCATATACAATGGGGGTGAATTTCGGGAAACTACATTTGAGATGTGGGTAGCTGAGGATGGCGAATCATGGGGATTTGATTCCTACAGAGAAAGTGGCGACAATCCACGGAGTCATTACGTTTTGAAAAAATTCATGCCTACAGAGGGACCGATAAATTGGGAAACTTCCTATACGATGAAATGGCCCCATTTTCGTTTGGCTGAGATTTACCTGAATTATGCTGAAGCTCAATTTGAGCTGGGGAATGAAGATCTTGCCAGGCAATATCTTAATGAGGTCAGAAGCAGAGAAGGTGTGAATATGCCTGATATTCCGGCAACTGTTACTGGTGAGGAGTTGAGACAAAGAATTTATAATGAGCGGAGAGTTGAATTGGCTTTCGAAAATCACAGATTCTTTGATATCAGACGATGGCTTATTGCCGATGAGGTTGAAAACCGTCCGATAAGAGGTATGGATATATTTAGAAATATGTCAACCGGTGAACTTTCATATAGTCCGGTGCAATTATTGGAGAAAATTCCCTGGGAAGATAAGATGAATTTGTTACCGATTGCATCTGATGAGATCCGTCGAAATCCTGGAATAGAACAAAACCCGGGATGGTGATTTTGAGTAGTTCATATTCATAAATATTTAAAACTAATAATATTAATAATAACTGGTCAGGTCGTTTGTTGATTTCGGATAGTAAAAATTCCGAAGACAATGTTACGACTGATCAGTTATTTATATGTTTAACTACATTTTGTTATTATTACTTTTAAGGTTAAAAATATCACAAAACTTTTATACTCTATGGTTTAGTTTGATTCTTGTTAATTCGTTATATACAAATCTGCTATCAAAATTAAATGCATTTAAACTAAACCATAGATGAAGTTAACTTTTCTCTCAAAAATTGCAGTCCACAATATTATAATCGGAACGTTGTTTCTGTCATTTTTCCTGGTGCAATGCACTTCATCAGACCGGGATGTGATCGAGCTTCATCCGGATGACAGCATTGTTTTGATCGGCAACAATCTTGGCTCACGGATGATGCACTACGGTCATTTCGAAACGGAGCTGCATGTTCGGTATCCCGGCCACTCTCTTGTTATTCGCAACCAGAGCGAGTCGGGGGATACGCCCGGGTTTCGTCCCCATTCTTCACGCGATACCCCGTGGGCTTTTCCCGGTGCCGAACAGTTTCAAACCGAGTATGCCACCAATTCCGGAAGCGAAGGCCATTTTCCTGAGCCGGATGAATGGATTTCGAAATTTAATCCGGAGGTACTGATCGCATTTTTCGGTTTCAGCGAGTCGTTCCGGGGCGAAGAGGGTCTTGAAAATTACAAAGCGGAACTGGACGCGTTTATTCGCCACACGCTCAGTCAATCCTATAATGAAGAAGGCGAAACCGAACTGGTTCTCGTTTCTCCGATTGCTTTTGAGGATCTGTCCGATCGGTATGATCTGCCCGATGGAGTGGAGGAGAACCGGAATCTTGAGCTCTATACAGATGCCATGAGGGACGTCGCTGATCGGCATGATGTTCGGTTCGTGGATCTCTTTCGCCCGACAAAAGAGTGGTTTGATAATAGCAGTGAACCTCTGACGATTGATGGTTCTCAGCTGAATGATGAGGGATACCGGCAGTTATCGGTTCTGCTTGCAGATCAAATTTTCGGATCCCGCTCTGCTGCCGCTGATGAGTATCGGGATCAGGTTCATGATGCCGTACTCGACAAAAACTGGATGTGGCAAAACGATTATAAAATCCCGAATGGGGTACACGCGTACGGCCGGCGGTTTGAGCCGTTTGGACCGGATAACTACCCGGCTGAAATTGAGAAAATTCAGCAGATGACCGAAATTCGTGACTGGGCGATCTGGAAGGCCGCCAATGGTGAACAGCTGGATGTGGCGGCTGAGGATGAAAAAACCCTCGAACTGCCGGAGATTGAGACCAACTTTGACCCCAATCAGCACGGAAATCCGGAGTATCTGTATGGTCAGGATGCACTCGATAAACTTACCGTTCCGGATGGATATGAGGTTGCCCTGTTTGCATCGGAGGAGGATTTTGCCGATATGGCTAACCCCGTTCAGCTTACGTTTGATAACGAAGGACGGCTCTGGGTGGCCACACTGCCGAGTTACCCGCACTACAAACCGGGAGATACGAGGCCAAATGATAAAATCATCATCCTCGAAGATACTAACGGCGATGGCAAAGCAGACACACAGTCTGTTTTCGCCGACGGACTTCATCTGCCGATCGGGTTTGAAATCACCCCGGAGGGCGTATATGTATCTCAGGGGCGTGACCTGGTTCTGCTTCGGGATACCAACGGCGATGGAAAAGCCGACACCCGTGATATTATTCTCAGCGGTTTTGACGACCACGATACGCATCACGCCCACAGTACTTACACCACGGATCCGTCGGGAGCTTTTTACCTGGCCGAGGGAGTGTTTCTTCACTCAAACATCGAAACGTCATATGGACCGGTGCGGGCTACCAACGGAGGTTTCTACCGATATAATCCTCAGCGAAAAAAACTTGAAAGAATAGCCCAGATGTCGATACCCAATCCGTGGGGCATCGCGTTTGATGAGTGGGGTCAGCCGATATTTGCCGAAACATCCGGCCCCGACGTGCTCTGGATGCTGCCAGGAATGATTCGTTCGCGTTATGGAGTGGCCAGCCCAAAATCCCGGAATCTGATCGAAGATAGTCACCGGGTCAGGCCCACATCGGGATTGGAATTTGTATCCAGCCGGCACTTTCCTGATGATGTTCAGGGTGATTTTATCATCAGCAATTCCATCGGCTTTTTGGGCACAAAACAACATTCACTTGAGGAGGATGGTACAGGATATTCAAGCCAACACCGCTTGGATCTGTTTCGCGGAGGGGATCCCAATTTCCGGCCTGTGGATATGGAATTTGCCCCGGACGGCTCGCTCTATATCGTAGACTGGCACAACGTTCTGATCGGCCATATGCAGCATAACGCACGTGATCCGCTGCGTGATCATGTTCACGGCAGAATTTATCGCATCACCCATACGGAGCGCCCGCTCGTTGAACCTGCTGAAATTGCAGGCGCTGATATCGATGTACTCCTGGAAAATCTGAAGCTCCATGAGATCAGGGCGAGAGACCGCACACGACGTGAACTTCGGGGGCGGGATGCGGATGACGTATTGCCACGGCTGGCTGACTGGATTGAAAATCTCGATACGGAGGATGAGCGGTACGACCATCATCGGCTTGAAGCACTTTGGGTGAGCTGGGGACTGAACCGGATAGACCAGGAATTATTGCGAGAACTGCTGGTGAGCAGCGATCACCGGGTTCGCGCAGCGGCGGCAAATGCAGTGCGTCATAATGGTCACCAGGTTGAAGACCATGTGGATCTTCTTGTGCAGGCCGCGGGTGATGATCACGGGCGGGTGCGCCTCGAAGCAATTGTGGCGGCATCGTGGCTGGATGTAGATAAAGGCATTGCAATTTTAAACGAAGCAGCCAATCATCCGCTCGACGACTGGATGTCGCGAAGTTATGAAGCTTCTATGGCACACCTGCTGGGTAATGTTCCGGCTGAATCGGTGGCCGAGGAGACTGAAACCAATCTTACAGGAGCCGACCTGGAGCTTTTCCAAAAAGGACGTGAAATTTATGTACGGGATGGATATTGCGGAACCTGTCACCAGCCGGATGGACAGGGGTTGACCGCTGCCGGATTTCCGCCGCTTGCAGGTACGCGCTGGGTCACCGGAAGTGAAGAGCGTCTGATAAAACTGACGCTTCACGGTCTGGTGGGCCCGATGGAAGTTCTCGGTGAGGAATATCCCGGCAGTGTACCGATGACTCCGTTTCGCGGCCTTCTGGATGATGAAGAGATGGCAGCTGTTTTGACCTACATCCGAAACAGTTTCGGAAACGAAGCTTCGCCGGTATCTGAAGAAAAGGTTCGTGAAGTTCGCGAGGCAACATCCGACAAAACCGGTTTCTATTCACCGGATGAACTGCTTGAGGAGCATCCGCTTGAATGAAATCTAAAACCAAAATATTTAAATTAACTAAGAGCCTGAGTTCGATTCTTAAAAATTGACTTCTAAAGTCTCCCCTGAGGCTGTCCAAAAAGGGCGAAAAAGAAGATCATTCGTCCTCAATTTAGTCATGCCGGACTCCGATCCGGCATCTCCTGCCCATATTAGAGATGGGAGATCCCGCATCAAGTGCGGGATGACCTTATGATCACATATTATCAGGTCCTTTAAATCAAATTAACTATCAATCCGATTAAACCACATCATGCAAAAAATAGCTATTCTTCTCGCTGCACTCACTCTTTTATGTACCACACAAATAGCGTGCGCACAGCAAAACGATTCCTGGATTACGTTTGAACCGGATGATGGAAATGGAAAGCACATTGTGCTGGTAAGCGGTGATGATGAATATCGTTCAGAGGAGGTTCTGCCGATGCTGGCGAAAATACTGACTGAACATCACGGGTTTAAAACCACCGTTCTTTTTGCGATCGATCCGGAGACCGGAGAGATCAAACCGGATCATCAAACCAACATACCGGGCCTGGAGCATCTGCAATCGGCGGATTTGATGATTCTATTCACGCGGTTCAGGGAGCTCCCGGATGATCAGATGATCTATTTCGAAGAGTATCTCCGGGAAGGGAAACCGATTGTGGCGATGCGCACATCAACCCACGCTTTCCGCTTTGAGCGCAACCCGGATAGCCGCTTTGCGAAGTATTCTACCTGGAGTGATACGGAAGGATGGGAAGGAGGTTTTGGCCGGCAGATACTGGGTGAAACATGGATAAATCACCATGGGGATCACGGTTCGGAAGGTACGCGAGGTTTGCTTGACGGACGGAAAGTGAATGCAGATCATCCGATACTGCATGGCGTATCCGATATCTGGACGCCTACGAACGTTTATGAAGTTGGCGAACTGGAGGGTGAAAATGAGATTTTGATCTGGGGCCAGTCCACATCAGAAAAAACTGCCGATTCACCGGTAAACTGGGAAAAACCGGTGATGCCCGTTGCGTGGACGCGAGAGTACTCCGTGGAAAATGGAGCAGCCGGTAAGGTTTTTACGACTACGATGGGATCAGCCGTCGATTTTGAAAATGAAGATTTGCGAAGGCTGATCGTAAATGCAGGATATTGGGCGCTGGAGATGGCCGATGATCTGCCGGAAGATGTAAACGTGGATATTATCGGCGAGTACAACCCGACAATGTACGGATTTGATGATTTCATAGAGGGACTGCGGCCATCGGATTATAAGTAGAAAATTTCCAATCAGAATTCACAAAAACATATTTAATTATCAATTTTTATGCTAAACGTACATAATTCGTTATGGCCCGGAATCGTGGGGAAAGGAGAAGGGGCGGATGAACCTGTTATTTCCCTGCAGCGGATGCTGGAACTTACGGAAAACGCCAGGGCAAATGGCCAACGGTTTGATGGTGTGGACCTGAACGTAATGGAGCCTCATCTGGATATAGATGCTGAAAAAAAGCAAATTCTTGAATTTGCTGATCAGGTTTCAGAAAGGGGTTTACAAATTGGATCTATCGGCGCACCAGTATGGCCGGACGCCGGCGGCGGATCGGCAATGGGGGACCAATCCGGCAAGCAACGATTTCTGGATGCGATTCGAAAAACCTGCGAATATGCCAAAGTGCTGAATCAACACGGAGTTCGACAGTACGGAATTATTCGGATTGATTCGGCAGATTCCCCCGAAAACTGGGTTAATGATCCGGATGGAAACACAAAAGAAATTGCCGAAACGTTCAGAGAAGCAGCAAAAATTGCATCCGGTTATGGGGAGCGGTTGGCTGCTGAAGGGGAAATTTGCTGGGCAGGGATGCATTCATGGCGTCACATGCTCAATCTTCTTGAAGAAGTTGGTATGCCCGATAGTTTGGGATTTCAGGCTGATTTAGCACATACTTATCTGTTTCTGCTTGGATATAATGCCCCGGATCATGCGCTGATCGGTAAAACGTATTCCGAAGAGGAATTCTGGCAGGGTTATAAAAAAATGACCGATGCACTTGGCCCATGGACAATAGATTTTCACGTGGCTCAAAGTAACGGTACCGTATTTGGCAGTGGTTCCCATGATAAAACAGGACGCCACTGTCTGCCGGATGATCCGGAGGGTAAACTCGATATTGTGGAGTGCAGCCGGTATTGGCTGCTGGATCAGTCGGGAAACCTGAGAAATAATATCCGTCATATCTGCTGGGATGGCTGCATGTTTCCAAACTCAGCACTTGAATCAGAGGAGACCTGGAAGGATGTTTTACAGTTGCTGATCCGGGTAAAAACAGATATTGAGAAACGAACGTAAAGTTAACCGATCAACCAAATACAGATGACAAAAATAGGGTTTAATATGCTGGCATGGTCACAGGTTGTTTCTGATGACCTGATGCCAAACGTGGAACGGCTTAAAAAAATCGGCTATGATGGTATTGAAGTTACATTGGGTACGGATGATATCGAGGCCTATCGAAGGCTTGGTAATTTTGTATCTCAGTTAGATATGGAAGTGAACTGTGTGATGCCATTGGGCCCTCAGGAAAACCCGATAAGTTCAGATCCGAAAGTTAGATCAAAGGCAATAGATCAATTAAAATGGGGGATTGATCGCGCTTCAGAGATGGAAGCCAAAGTTATATGCGGGCCGTTCCACTCCGCTTTTGGAACGTTCGCAAATAAACCCCCGGATGAGCAGGAAATGCAATGGAGTGCAGAAGTGCTGTCAGCCGCCGCAGAATATGCCGGTCAGGCAGAAATTACATTGGCGATTGAAGCTCTGAACCGCTTTGAATGTTACCTGTGCAATACAATGGAACAGCTTGTGGAGTTATCAAAACGGGTTTCTCATCCAAATCTTGGGGTGATGTTCGATACCCATCACGCAAATATCGAAGAGAAATCATTCTCGAAAGCGATCGATACCGCAGCTCGGCACCTGAAACATGTCCACATCAGCGAAAATGACCGCGGCACACCCGGTGATGGTTTGGTTCAGTGGGATGAAGTATTTGCCAGCCTATCGAAGCACCATTATGACGGTTGGTTAACCATCGAATCATTTACTCGAAACGACCCGGAATTCTCAAACGCTATCAATGTCTGGCGTGAATTTTCTGCCCCGTGGGATGTGGCTGAAGATGGGTTTGTATTCATAAACAGGATGCGGGAAAAACACGGACTTTGAATTTGTGGGAAGTCACACAACACTTATTTTAATTTAATTGCAATAAAATCAATTACTTAAAATGTTTATTAAGTGGTGATCGTTGTTAGGTTATTTAGCGCAGATTTACGCTATGTATGACGCAGATTCCCGCTGATTTTCAGCGTAACTCAGCGATTCATCTGCGTGACTCTGCGAGATAACAACCTATTGATTAAAAAATGGGATAATTCCTCTTAAACTGAAACATTTAGGCATACAAAAAAGATATAATTTAGATATGCAAAATTTACCTTTCAAATTTGGTGCAGAAGTGTACACCTGGTTTATGGATAACGAAGGAGAAGCCCATGCGGGCCGTCTCGGTCATATGATTGAAGTAGCGTCACGTGCAGGTTTTCAGGGAATCGAGCCGATGCATTTTTGGATGGGTGATTTAAGCGATCCCGGTCTGCTGGAGGCTAAATTACGGAAAGAGAATATAAAACTGGCTGCCATTGCGCTGATCCTGGAATGGAATGGTCCGGAAGAAACGGATAAGGAACGCCGGGAGGCAGATCAGGTTATTGAATTACTGAAACGATTTCCCGGAGCGCTTCTTTGCACGGTTCAAATGCCAACAGGACGGCATGATCTGGAGAACAGGAGAGAACATCTCATTTCAAATGTGAATGCAGTTTCCCGGCGGGCTTCCGCACAGGGAATTACCTGCAGTTTTCATCCCAACTCCCCGGAAAGTTCTATAAATCGAACCGAGGAAGATTATCGTGTGATTTTGGAGGGATTGGATGAGAAGGTTACAGGATGGACTCCCGATGTGGGACATATTATCAACGGAGGGATGGATCCGCTGGAAAAAATGAAAGAGTATAAATCCCTGATCAATCATGTTCACTATAAAGATTGGGATGGAGAGCCCGAATTCGCCCTGATGGGAAAAGGAGTGATTGATTTTACAAACATCACTCAGTGGCTCAAAGATGAAGGATACGACGGATGGATCGTTTGCGAGGATGAGGCACCCGAAGCGGTTGAAAATCCCGATGAGGTTACACTGCACGACGGGGAGTGGATTCGTCGCGATCTGATTCCTTCACTGAAATAAATTTTCAACCAAAACATATTTCAACATGCCCTACGCACAAGCAAACGGAATAAATATTTATTACGAGGAATACGGAACGGGTGAACCGCTTCTGTTGATCATGGGAATCACAGCTCCCGGATCGGTTTGGGAGAAACACTTGGCTTACTGGAAAAAACATTTTCGATGCATCCTGTTTGATAACCGGGGTGTGGGTAAATCAGACAAACCTGCAGGAGCCTACAGCAGCTCGCAGATGGCCGAGGATGCCGCAGGATTGTTGCAAGAATTGGGAATTTCAGAAGCACGGGTTGTGGGTGTTTCGATGGGCAGTATCATCGCTCAAGAACTGGCAATACGCCATCCTCAACAGGTTCGCTCACTGGTGCAAATGTGCCCCTGGGCACGGTGTGACCGGAAAGCTAAGGCCATATTTCGTCACATTATGCATATTAAAGCGCATCTCAGGCCCGAACAGTTTCAACATTTCATTCAGCTATTAATCTTTGATAAAACCAGCTGGGATGATGATGAGGTGTATCAGGAGTTAACGGACGGACAAAAGGAAGCGGCTTCCGACCCTTTACCACAGCCTTTGCATGGGCTGGAAGGGCAGGCACAGGCGTGCATGAATCATGATGTACTGGAAAAACTCGCAGATATTAAAACACCCTGCCTGGTTACCGGGGGAGAAAATGACAGATTTGTTCCATCATGGATGGTGCGGGAAGTGGCCGATGCTATCCCGGACTGCGAACTGTATATGTACAAAAACGCCGGTCACGCTTTCCACTGGGAAAATATTGAAGATTTTAATCCCAGGGTGTGTAACTGGCTGTTAGATCATTGATCAGCCATACAGTGCTTTTGAATAATTGGGTTGATAATCCGCCTGATGTTTTCACAAAACTTTTTACATTTTGATTAAACAATTTGTCCGATCATGGGAAGACCATTCCACTCAATGTACACTCTGCCATATGGTTGCCGGATTTGGATGCAATGTGGGTCCGGATCATTCAGATGATAAGCCCGGATCTGACTGAGGTCGAAATCCGAATTTCGAACGACCTGTTTGAAAGCATGAAGATATTGGGGTAATTAAATCAAATGAAGGTTAAATAGCAGTCTAAACTTTATTTTAAAAATGGAGCTCAAAGAATGATCATTTTATACCTGGTAATTAGTGTAATACTCATTATTCTATTAACGGCCAGGTATAAAGTGCATCCCTTTCTTGCCCTCTTTATGGTGGCGATTGTGTATGGGCTTCTCGCCGGTATGTCACTGGAACTTATCGTGGAATCGATCAACCAGGGATTTGGAAATACACTCGGCAGTATCGGGCTGATCATTCTGTTTGGTGTAATTATCGGCGCTTTTCTGGAAAATTCCGGGGCAGCGTATGTTCTTGCTGAAAAAATCCTGAAAGCGATTGGCAGGAAACGGGTTGGTCCGGGGATGGGCATCATCGGTTATTTTATATCCATCCCGGTTTTTGCTGACAGTGGTTTTATTCTACTCTCCCCGCTAAATAAAAGTCTTACAAAAAAAGCGAAACTGTCGCTTGCCGGAACTGCAGTAGCGCTCGGCCTGGGCTTAACTGCCTCGCACACCATGCTTCCTCCAACTCCCGGACCCATTGCCGCTGCCGGGATCTTGAATGCAGACCTTGGCCTTGTGATGCTGATCGGCCTGCCGGTGAGTCTGCTCGCACTCACGGCCGGAATCATCTTTGCCGTTAAAGTTGCTGCCCGCACAAAAATAGAACCCAATCCCGGAACAACCGATGCCGAAATTCAAGAACGCGTAAAACAGGCGCCGGGTGCGCTTCACGCCTCCTTTCCGGTTTTGGTTCCGATCGTGCTGATTATCATGAAATCACTCACGGAAGGGCTGAATTTATTGCCTGAAGGGAATTTGTACCAGTTTATTCTTTTCATTGGTGATCCGGTTATCGCTCTGATGATTGGTGTCTTTTTAGCTTTCACACTGCCGAAAAATCTGACACCCAAAATGCTCTCTTCTTCCGGCTGGATGGGCAAGGCGATCGAAACGTCTGCATCAGTCATCATGATTACGGGTGCCGGTGGAATTTTCGGGATGATCCTCCAGAATTCAGGAATTGCTGACGTACTGGGCGAACTGCTTGCGGATGTTCACCTCGGGATTTTCTTGCCGTTTTTATTAACTGCGGCCATTAAAACCGCCCAGGGATCATCCACAGTTGCACTGATCACCGCCGCATCCATTATGATGCCGATGATGGATTCACTCGGTTTTGAAACCGAAATGCAGAAAGCACTTGTTGTATTGGCGATCGGGGCCGGATCTGCCGTCGTTTCCCACGCGAACGACAGTTTTTTCTGGGTTGTGACACAGCTCACCGGAATGACTACAAAAACCGGATATAAACTGTATACTACCGGAACACTAATATTGGGAAGTACCGCCGCAATTATCGTCTTTATTCTCTATCAAATTGTTGCGTAATTGTTTGTATAACGGGTGATTGGGTGAAAATCCATCAAATCAACAAATCGAAATCTTCATAACACAAAAAAACTGCTAAAACATGGGTGATAAGAAAAATTTAAGAAGTCAGGAATGGTTCGGGGCATCGGATAAAATGGGATTTGTTCACCGTTCATGGCTCCGCAACCAGGGATACCCGGACGATTATTTTACAGGCAAACCGGTTATTGGAATCTGTAACACCTGGTCTGAATTAACGCCATGTAATGCCCATTTGCGCGATTTTGCGGATGTTGTGAAACGGGGTGTTGTAGAAGCCGGCGGTGTGCCGTTTGAATTTCCGGTAATGTCACTGGGTGAAACCCTGATGCGTCCAACCACCATGCTGTTCAGAAATCTTGCCAGCATGGATACGGAGGAATCGATTCGGGCAAACCCGATTGACGGCGTTGTTCTGATGACCGGGTGTGATAAAACCACGCCATCAACGGTGATGGGAGCCTGCAGTGTGGATCTTCCAACCATCGTGGTTCCGGGCGGACCGATGCTGAACGGCAGATTTAGGGGTGAGACGATTGGATCGGGAACGTTCAGCTGGAAAATCAAAGAGAAGCAGGAAAATGAGAATTTTACCGAGCAGGATCTGTTTGAAGCGGAAGCCTGTTCATCACGCAGCAGCGGGCATTGCAATACAATGGGAACGGCGTCAACGATGGCTTCGATGAGCGAGGCATTGGGGCTGACCCTTCCCGGGGCGTCAGCCATTCCGGCGGTGGATTCCCGTAAGAAAAAAATGGCTCAGCTTTCCGGCCGAAGAATTGTGGAGATGGTCAATGAGGACCTGAAACTTTCGGATGTGCTGACTCGCCAGGCGTTCGAAAATGCAATCATCGTGAACGCAGCTGTCGGGGGATCAACAAACCTGATCCTGCACTTGCTGGCCATTGCCGGCAGGATAGGCGTGGATCTCGATCTGAAAGATTTTGACGATATCGGCAGTAAAATACCCCTGCTCCTGAACCTGATGCCATCCGGAGAGTTTTTGATGGAAGATTTTTATTACGCAGGCGGACTTCCGGTTGTCATAAATGAACTCCGTGATGTACTTCGAAAGGATAGTGTCTCCGTTAACGGAAAGTCTATTGTTGAAAACAGTAAGGGAGCGAAATGCTACAATCGCGATGTAATCAAAGAGTATGATAAACCCCTGAAAAAAGAAGCCGGAATCGCCGTGCTGAAAGGAAATTTGTGTGAAAACGGTGCGGTTATCAAACCTTCGGCTGCTACGGATGAGCTGATGCAGCACAGAGGCAAGGCCGTCGTTTTTGAATCGATCGAAGATTATCATCAGCGAATTGATGATCCCGATCTGGATATTGACGCGTCATCTGTGATCGTATTAAAAGGAGTTGGGCCCAAAGGGTATCCCGGAATGCCGGAAGTTGGGAATGTGGATCTGCCTGCAAAGCTGATCAAAAAAGGAGTAAAAGATATGGTTCGTATTTCTGACGGAAGAATGAGCGGCACGGCGTACGGAACCGTGGTTCTGCACGTCGCCCCGGAATCGTCCACCGGTGGTTTGCTGGCACTTGTTCAGAATGGCGATATGATTGAGCTGGATGTGCCGAATCGGAAACTCACCCTGGATGTGCCGGATGATGTATTGGAGGAGAGAAGAGCCGTATGGGCACCTCCGGAACCGTCGACAGACAGAGGGTATGTGAAACTCTACCTGGACCATGTCCAACAAGCGGATAAAGGAGCCGATTTTGATCTTCTGAGAGGAGGTTCCGGCTCCGGGGTCGCGAGGGATTTGCATTAGCGGAGTTCATAGAACATTTAAAATCCATAATTTTAATTGGTCATGAATTTTTTAAGGAGTGTCCCCCTTAGAAGGGGGCAATGGGGGATGATCTTTTGTGCTTCGGAACCTAATGTGTGACCTTACCAGATTATGAAATTCATTTGAGACAATTTTTTTAGCCCCAGAGTATCGGGAAATCAAACCACTTATTAATTAAAGCCCACAGTAAAAATGAAAGCATATAACTTAAAAAACAGTATTTTAATCGAAGATGATACATCGGCATACCTGGTGAATGACCAGGATTGGGACTCTTTCATCAATGATGATAATCTGTACAACAAACTAAAGGACATCACTCAAACAGCTGAACCAGTTTCCGGATCAGCTGATTCAGTGAAGAAAGATCTGCTCCCGCCGATTGGAAGTCAGGAAATCTGGGCAAGCGGTGTTACCTATAGCAACAGCAAACTTGCCCGGCAGGCGGAATCGGCAGAGGCCGGGGGAGGAGAATTCTATGCCCGTGTATACGTGGCTGAGCGTCCTGAAATCTTTTTTAAAGCTACACCGGCACGAACGGTGGGGTCCGGCGGAAAAGTTCGCATTCGTAAAGATTCAACCTGGGATGTACCAGAACCTGAACTAACCCTTGCACTCACATCTTCCGGTAAGATTGTCGGCTACACGATTGGTAACGATATGAGTTCACGAAGTATCGAGGGGGAAAATCCGCTCTACCTTCCACAGGCCAAAACCTATGATGGATGTGCTTCGGTGGGCCCCGGAATTTTTGTGCCTGAAAAACCACTCTCCAAAGAGACCGAAATTGAAATGGAGATTTTACGATCAGGAAAACAGGAATTTCACGGCACGGTAGAGATCGGACAGATGAAACGTGAGCTGGATGAACTTGCCGATTGGTTATTCCGGGAACTTTCTTTTCCGAACGGATGCCTGCTGATGTCCGGCACAGGAATTGTCCCGGGTGACGGTTTTACGCTTCAATCCGGTGATGAAATTCGAATCACAATTGAGCCCATAGGTAGGCTTGTGAATTTTGTGAGCTGAAATTCGATTAAATTTATATTGACTATGGAAAACTCTCTCCTAATGAGACTGAGAGAAAACGTCATGTCAAATAATCGGTACCTTTAATTTTTTAACCGCAGGGGCGCATACAGCCGCGGAGGTTATTTATTCATATTCTTTATGTATTTTCGTTCTTCATGAAGAGGTCTCCTATGGATTTATTTAAAGTTGTGGAACTTTAAATCTAATAAATTCAGGGCGGCCTCTTTTTATAATACCTTGGCGATAAACATGTTTCAATATCCAGTTATGTTCACCCCCAATCCCGGCATACTCTATAACTTTGATAAATGTAATGACACATTTTGCGACAACTCCCGCACTCTACTCTCCAAGCCGCACCACGGGCCAGTCGTTTTCATCCCACTCCATTTCGAGAATCAACAGTTTGGAATTCCCTTCGTCGGCAACATCATAACCATGGGCAATCAGGTAGTCGGTCCCGTTAAATGTGTAGGCGGCATTATGACCAATTCCGGCATAATTTTCATTGCCCTGGAGAACCAGCGATCCGCCGCCGTGTCTCATGTCCTCGCCTTCTTTGTCAAGATATGGGCCCGTTACTTCTTTTGACCGTCCAACCACGACTTTGTATGTGCTATCTTCCCCGCGGCAGCAGAAATCCCAGGAGACAAAATTGTAGTAATAGCCATTTTTCTTAAAGATAAACGGTGCTTCGATTGCGCTGCTCATATCGTTGCCGGCAGTGCGGTCGTCAAGCTTCCAGTACCTGTTCCGGGCCGCGATCGTGTGCCACTCCTGCGGATCTCTGTCGATTTCAACCATATTGTCATTCAAACGAACCAGTTTCATTCCTTTCCAGAATGAGCCGAATGTCATCCACGGCGTGCCATCATCATCAAATACGATGTTTGGATCGATCGCATTCCAGAGATCTCTGCCGGGTACCGATCGGACTACTTTTCCGTGATCGGTCCACTCAAAATCGGGATCATCGGGATGAAGAGTCGGATTTGAGAGAACGCCAATCGCCGATGTATTTCTCCCAAACGCTGATACAGAATAATAGAGATAGTATTTTCCATTGTGATGGGTGATATCGGGAGCCCAGAGGTGGTACCGGCCACCATCTACAATCTCTTCGGTCCACGGCGGTGTTTCTGCAAATACGGGATCGAGCCGCTCCCAGTTTTCCATATCATCAGATGACCAGACCGCAATGCCGCGGCCGGTTCCAAATAAATAGAAGGTGTCATCCTGCTGCGCCATGACCGGATCGTGAATTCGAACCTCAAGATGTTGGGCTTCCAGGTCGCTGACCATCAGAGAGGCTCCAAAAATCAATAAACAAGTGAAAAAACCGCACAATAGTGCAGACTTCATTGCAGGGCGCGGGGAAATAAATGTCAATCTATTCATAGCTATAGTGGTTTGAAAATTGTGTGTGGCGATGAAAGTTCAGGTTTACCCGATGAGGTTAATCATCGAATTGAATAACCGGCCAGCCATCGCTGTCCCAGGTCAGTTCGAGGATCATCAGTTTAGGGCGGCCTTCATCTTCGAGATCGTAGGCGTGAGCAACCAGGTAATCTCTCCCATCAAACGTGTAGACAGAGTTGTGGCCGATCGCGGAGTAGTTTTCATTGCCTTTTACCACCAGTGATCCGCCACCGTAATTCATATTTTGGTCTTCTTTGTCAAGATAGGGTCCGGTGATCGATTCCGACCTGCCAACAACCACTTTATAGGTGCTGTCCTCCCCGCGGCAGCAACGGTCCCAGGAAACAAACAGGTAGTAATATCCATCTCTTTGAAAAATGAACGGGGCTTCAATTGCACCGCTTTCCGATTGTCGGTTCAATTCAAAGATGGCATCTGGGTAGAGCTCATCATAATCGAGTTCAGGATTGGCGGAGTCGCCTGCATCTCTCTCATCCAGTTTCCAGTAGCGGTGCCGCTGTGCAATGGTGAACCACTCATCACCTTCAGGGGTGATGGCAACCGATTTGAGATCATCCTCCAGTTTCACCAGTTTGATACCCATCCAGTGAGACCCGAAGGTTAGCCAGGGGGTACCATCATCATCAAAAGAGAGGGTGGCATCAATAGCGTTCCACATATCCCGGCCGGGCACCGATTCAACTACGATCCCGTGATCAACCCACTCAAAATTAGGATCATCCGGATGCAGCGTTTCATTCGTGACCAGTCCGATGGCCGAATTATTCCGGCCAAAAGAAGAGATGGAATAGTAGAGGTAGTATGTTCCCTGGTGATAGGAGATACTGGGTGCCCAGATATGATTTTCAAAACCAGGAACCACGCGTTCGGTCCACTCGGGAGCTTCCTCAAAAATAGGATCGAGCCGTTCCCAGTTTACCCTATCGTCAGAACGCCAGTTCGTGATTCCACTTCCGGTATTGAAAAGGTAGTAGGTGTCATCCTGCTGAATCATCGAAGGGTCGTGAACTACAATATCTATATGATGATTGATACGGTCGCTTTCAGAGTTTGTTTGATCGGTTGTCATTTCAGAAGAGCTGCAGCTAATCCATAAAAACGGAAAAATGAAAACTGCAAGTAAACAGGGGATATGTGCATTTCTTCTCTGCCGTAGTTTAGATCGTATGAAGATTTTCATCGTATTGGATTAGTGGTTTTTCGAAACAGAACTTTAAAATTGGTGATCAATAAAGCAGAATGTAACGAAGCGCTTCTGTAAAAACGGCTCTGAAATATTAACAAATGTAAATACAACAAATATTTTTGTTTCAGTTTTGATCCGGACAAAGCTGAGTACCATTATTTTCTACAATTCATTGAGTGTAAACACTTCATTTAAGTCTGTTTAATTAGTACAAAGTGATATTTATAAGTGGAGGGACATTAAATATGAAAATTGAGAATTAAATATCGATGTGAGGAAAAATAACAGAATTAGTCAGATAATAATTAAGTAGTTAAGAGGGGAGGTGAGTCTGATTGGTATAAGCTGGGTTCGCACAATTTTCACTCTTTATAAAGACCTCCCATATAGTGAGATTCGTCATAATTCTGAATGACACTTAACAGTGTTAAGTCATATATAATATCTGTGTTCAAGTATGAGAATCTGTTCATAAAAACCCTTGAAATTTGATCAACTCGCACAGAAATCTCCGACTTTTTTAAAAAAAATTACGCAATAAATTGAATATTGAATATTAAATAAAATGTTTTGAAAAATTTTAAGCTTTGTCAGACAATCAGAAAAGCGCTTTTAGTAAACCTGATTCCCCTTCCTCGAAAAAAATGAGAATCGTAGTTGAAGAGTATTGTTTTTTTGGTGTAGAAATGACACTATTGGGTTGTAGCTGGAAGCGCTTTTAAAATTTCGGCCCAAAAATGTGATTTCGTTCTATCAAAATTCACATTTTTAAGATCCAAAAAGGAGCACTTTCAAAAGATCAACTAAAATTCACAACAAATGAACCAAACGTTACTCTCTAAATTAATTATGAAGATGTTGCTGGTAATTCCGCTTCTCCTTATCGGGACAAACGGAATGGCTCAGCACGACGTATCGGGTACGGTGATCGATGGGAACACCATGGAGCCGTTACCGGGTGTAAGTATTCTTGTTATGGGAACCGATCAGGGAACCGCCTCAAATATTGACGGTGAATTCTCACTTTCTGTACCTGATCAAAACTCAACTCTTGTTTTCACCTACATTGGCTACGTGAGACAGGAAGTTCCTCTCGAAGGAAGAAATGAAATTACTGTTGAACTTCAACCAAGCATCCTCATGGGGGATGATGTTGTGGTTGTTGGATATGGTACACAAAGATTAGAAAGTCTGACAGGATCTGTAGCATCCGTTTCGGCGGAACAGATGGCAAAAGTTCCTGTTCCAACGGTGACTCACGCTCTGCAGGGTATGGCTCCGGGACTTCAGCTGCTGGATGGTGGTGACAGGCCCGGCCGAAATCAATTAAACTTACTTATTCGAGGTCAGGGTACATTAGGACGTGGAGATCCTGGAAGTGCAAATGCATCCAGACCTCTGGTGCTTGTTGACGGTGTAGAGGCAAATCTTGCAAATGTTGATATAAACGATGTAGAAAGGGTGTCCGTACTCAAAGATGCTTCTTCCGCTGCCATCTATGGCTCTCGTGCTGCGAATGGTGTAATTTTGGTTACAACCAAACGGGGAGCAGCCCAGGGAAGGGTTCAGGTTTCTTACAATGGATACATTGGTATGCAGAATATTACTGCGTGGCCTGAACAGGTAGATGCTGAAACCCATATGCGACTTGCAAACGTGGCCAGAACGAACTTTCTGAACTGGTGTCTTGATGGACGGGATCCAAATGCTCAGACTGAAGCCGCATGTTATGATAATCCAAGCTATGCACCAAGATATTCAGAGGAGTATATCCAGAATACGATTTCTAGTAACGATCGTGATGCATTTCCTGCTGATGATCATGTGGATGCAATGTTCAATCCGGCTCCGATACGCGATCATACCTTGCGTGTATCGGGTGGAAATGAAACCGCCAGGTATGCACTTTCTCTGAATCACATGGGTGAGGATGGCTTGATGCCAAATACTGGTGCAAATCGAACTGGAGTTCGTTTAAATACCGATTTCCAATTAACTGAGCAGATTTCTGGTGGTGTTGATGTGTCGGCGACACGTCGCTGGGACACAATTCCTGCAGAAAACTGGGGCTCTACATTTTTCCTTATTCACGATACACCTCCCACTATAAGAACCCGATATACGGATGGTACATATGGCCTGAACTTATTTGGCCATAGCCCTTTAGCGTATGCTGAAGTCAGCGGTAGTGAAGATCGGGTATTCTGGGATGGTACACTTACAGGACGGTTCAACTATCAAATAGTACCCGGAATCGTAGAAATTCAAACTCTTGCGTCATATGACTATGGAAGTATGGATTGGGAGAGATTCCGTACAAATCCGGCTCTGATTGATGATTATCCATCAAATGGTACCAATTGGGGACCAAGTTTTGGTGAAAATCGAACGAACACATCCCGGCAGTTAACTCTTCGGGCTCTGGCAGATTATTCCTACATCTTCGATCAAATTCATGAGGTGTCTGGTGTTGTCGGTTATGAGCAAATTGAGTATAACTTCGAAGAGTTTCGTGCGTGGAGGGATCAATTCTACAATAACGAACTCAGACAGTTGAATCTGGGTAATTCAGCAAATGACGGGAATTCGGGTTTTGGTAACGAATGGGCCCTGCATTCTGGTTTCACACGATTCAATTACACGCTTCTGGATCGTTATATGTTTGAATTCAATGCACGGTATGATGGGTCAAGCCGCTTTGCGGAAGGAAATCGTTATGGATTTTTCCCGTCATTTTCCCTTGGCTGGAGACTTTCTGAAGAATCATTTTTCAATGTAGATTGGGTAAATGAATTGAAATTCCGTGGTTCGTGGGGTAAACTGGGGAATCAGGATGTGCCTCTTTATTCCTATTATTCCTCCATCAACTTGGGGATTCCTTATTACTTAGGGAATTCCGGCGGTACTCAGGCTGTAGGCGGGGCTGCTACAAATCTTGTGAACGAGGACCTTTCCTGGGAGACTACCACTGTGATAAATTTCGGGGTGGATACAAGGTTTCTAAATGACCGGTTATCGATGTCGGCGGAATTGTATACACGGCGAACAGAAGACATTCTACTCCAATTACCTGTTCCTGATATGGTTGGTCTTGATGCTGCCTATCAAAATGCAGGAGTTGTTGAAAATAAAGGATGGGAATTATCTCTCGGATGGGAAGATGTTGTAGGGGATGTTAGTTATGGAATAAACCTTAACCTTTCGGATAACCGCAATGAGGTAGTGGATTTATTCGGCACTGGCCCTTATGTCTTGGGCGGGAATCTTGATGGCCATGTTGTGCAGGAAGGATCTCCGATTGGAGCCTGGTATGGACTTGAAGCCGTAGGATTATTCAACTCATACGAGGAAATTGATAATCATGCGCAAGTTGCCGGGTGGGAAACACGCCTTGGTGATGTAATCTTTAAAGATCAGAATGGAGATGGCATTATCAATGACGAAGATCGTGTAGTGATTGGTGATCCGAACCCGAGATATATATTTGGGGTAAATCTCAATATGGGATGGAGAAACTTCGACATGAGTGCATTTTTTCAGGGCGTTGGAAAGCGTGACCAATATCTGGGTCTTGGATTTGCCCAGGGGCCGGTTTGGGAAAACTTTACTTCGGAATGGCATAAAGACCACTGGACTCCTGATAATCCTGATGCCAGACATCCGGCTTACTATTCCAACTATAACCGAAATTATTACACTACAAATTCCTGGTGGATTTTGGATGGAAGCTTTGTGAAGCTTAGAAACCTTCAGTTGGGGTATAGTTTACCTCAAACACTAATTAACAGGTTGGGAATTCAAAATGTACGATTGTACGCAAATGGTAAAAATTTGTGGACTCGTCATAATTTAGGTCTTGATTTAGATCCTGAATATCCCTGGACAGTAGGAGATTACTATCCACAAACTCGTGTAATTAGCATGGGCGCCAATATTAGCTTCTAAATTTCCAAAAAAATGAAAATTAATATGAAAGACACAATGAATTATACGAGGACGAAAGCAATGAAACTGATGGTTTCAGGATTGCTGGTACTCTGTGTTGTTATAGGTACCTCAGGTTGTAGCGACGGTTTGCTAACAACAGTACCCACAGATAGAGTGTCATCAGGAACATTTTGGGCTAATGAACGTGATTTCAATACGGCCCTTAATGGAACGTATGAACGAATGGTAGGTGTAAATGGAAACCTTCCATTTTTTGATGGAACTACCGAAATTGGCTATTCGCATGCTGATTGGGTACGCCAGCACGGAACCGTTATGGGACGATCCGATGGACAATCGGGATGGCCAGCCGGTTTCTGGGCTCGGAATTATAATGGAATCACCCGTGCCAATGAAGTATTGTCTCAATTGGAAACGGTTGAAGATGGTGTTCTCTCAGCAGAGGCATCAAATCACATACGGGGTCAGGCTCTTTTTCTAAGAGGATACTTCTACCATCAACTTCTTTGGATGTTTGGTGAAGTACCAATTTTTACAAGTGTACCAACCGTTGAAGAAGCAAGCCAGATTAGCCGTAATTCCAGGGATGAAGTATACGCCAGAATTACGGATGACTTATCAGAAGCAGCAAACTTATTGCCTCCAAGCTGGCCATCGTCTCAATATGGGCGTGCAACAAGTGGAGTAGCTATGGGTTATCATGCCCGCACGGCCTTATATGAGGCGAGCTGGAAAAAGTATCATGAAGGCAATGATGCCCGTGCAAATGAACTGTTTAATACAGCAGTTAATATGGCGCAGGCTGTTATAAATCTGAATGAGTATTCCCTGCACCCGGATTTTCGGGAACTCTTCACATACGCTGGTGAACAAAGCAATGAAATCATATTTGACTACCAGCGGGTATCCGGTCAAAACGGATGGAGCGCCTGGCGAGCTTTTGCACCCAGTTCAATGGGCAGTAATGTTGATATAGCTCCAACGCGTGAACTGGTGGATCGATTTCCAATGGAAGACGGATTACCTATTGATGAATCGCCGCTTTATGATCCGGAAGCACCGAGAATTACGTATGACGGCAGTGGAAACCCTACGGTTGAAACGATTGGTAAGTATGCGAATCGTGACCCAAGGTTTTACGGTACTGTGCTATATCCGGGCGCTGAATTTAATGGTGTGATCTATAATTCCTACCCCGCTTGCGGTGATGGAGCACCCGCAGGTTATTGTAGCCCGACATCTGACAGAATCTTAATTTCTGATTACAATAATACCTACACCGGGTATATTGCGATGAAATATTTAGATCCTCAGGATGAAGCTTCTCCAACCAACAGCGGGCTAAACCACATCAAAATGCGATATGCTGATATTTTATTGATGTATGCAGAGGCCAAGGTTGAACTGGGCGAGCAGGATGCATCCGTAAACGAGGCTATTCAGGAAATTCGTGATCGATTAAATATCCCTCTTCCATATGACTTAACAACTATGTCACAGGAAGATGCAATTGATTTTATTCGAAATGAACGAACGATTGAATTTGCCTGGGAAGGGTTACACCTGGCTGACATTCGCCGATGGGGAACAGCTGAAATCGTTTTAAATGGTGAGACTCACGGAATTGATGTAAATCGGGGTGGAAATCAGTTTGAACCGATACCCGGACAACACGTTAGAAGCTTCTCCTCACCACGGGATTATTTATGGCCAATCCCTACAAGTGAACGAGACCTTAACCCGAACCTGGTACAAAATCCGGGATACTAATAAGTAGTAACAGATGAAATGTTGAATGAGGAAGGGGGCGGAATAGATCATTTCGCCCTCTTTTTTTTATTCATACGTAGTTTAATTCCCCGGCCCTCAGGTCGGAAATAATAGAAGCCCCCTTTGAGAGGCTGTGAGATAATGATTTATGATCTTGTAATACCCTAAAAATATATACCGCCAAGGTCGCTGAATACGCAAAGAATATGAATAAGTACCCTTTGCGGTTGATTGCGCCCCCGCGGTTAAAAAATTAAAGGCATTGATAATTTTACAAGGTATTTTCTCAAAGCCTCTCAAAGTGGGATACTCCAGGATAACCTCCATATCGACCAGAAAGGTATGGGATTAAAGTTGACACCTCACGGGTCCTGTCCCGAGATAGTTCATTTCAATCTTCTTTCTTTTATAAAGATTCGTGTGAATTACAGTTAATGAAAAAAGATATAAACGATTGATCATTACTGAGGGTCTCTTTTGTATTATAACATTCATACAATATCTTCAGTCATACAATTTCAGTAACAGCAAATCAAATCTGTAGCAATTTACACAGCAGTTGAATGCAAAAAACAATTATCACCTCAACCTGTTTATTGATTGGGGTTTTGTCTTGGTTCTTTTTGGCCGGATTTCAGGAAAATGAACCCTTTAGAATAGAGATAGATGCCATTGAAGGATTACAGTTTTCTCCCGTTCGATTCGCCGTAAAACCGGGTCAAGAAGTCGAATTGGTATTTCGTAACCGGGACGATATGATGCATAATCTTCTGATAACACAGCCCGGTGCACGTGAAGAGGTTGCAGAATTGGGACTCGCGAGCGGTATGGCTGAAAATTTTGTACCGGATACAAATTTAGTTCTCTGGGCAACTGAGGTGATTTCTTATGGAGAAACACAAACTATAAGATTCACTGCGCCGGATGATGAAGGCGAATACCCATATGTTTGTACATTTCCGGGCCACCCCGACCGGATGTTTGGAGTGATGTACGTAACCTCAGATGAAACTTCACTCCCCGAACTTTCTGAGGATCCCAATATACCTGAATATCTTCGGGATGAATTAGAAACCGACAGGGATCGTTTATTGATATGGGAACACAATCCAGCTGATGCCCCCAGGAAAGAAGTTCGCCGTACCTTTATACGGGATGCCGGCCCATCCGCAATCGGTGTGCATGCAGGGCGAAATCTATCTTTTATTTGGGATGCAGATACGGCCCATTTGCGGTATGCATGGTGGGGCGGATTTTTGGACAGCGAGCAACACTGGACAGGAAATCAATCCGATTTTTCTGAAGTAGAAGGTCATATTTATTATCGGGCATTGAGAGAGTTCCCTATTCGGCTGGGAGAAACATCCTACATTCCCTCCAGGAGTTTCCTGGGATACGAATTGATCGATGAGTTGCCAGGATTCGAGTATTACATGGATCAATATAGAGTCCACCAATACATTAGCAGTCTTCCGGACGATACAGGGCTGCGCATGGAGTTTGAGATACAGGACATCGATCAACCGGTCTATTTTGTCACAGATCTAAACGCCGGGGCTGAATTCCGGAGTTCTGCGGGTGAATGGGACAATGGAGTGCTGAAACTATCAGCAGAAGAAGCTGAAGCATTTTCAATTGATTTCATTGAACGTCCCGAACATGAACCCATTGGTTACTGGTCGATGAACGACGATCCGTGGACCCAATTTCAAAACGACCGGGTTCGCGAGGGAGTGGTGGGCCGGTCACTCCATTTTGAGGAACACGAGAAATTATCAAAAATTTACGGGGATATTGTCGATCCCGATATGACGTTTGCCGGATGGGTAAAAATCCAGGACAGTGAAAAAAATAATCAATTCATTTTTGGGCAGAGGGATGAAGATTCTGGCAGAGAGTTTTCATTACTATTTCATGACGGATTATTTAAAATCCATTATCCCGATGAGTATGGTGAACAGAATAGCGAAAATCTTTCTGCATCGATCCAGCCGGGGGAGTGGAATCACTTTATGTGGACCCGGAGTGGTTCAGATATGGAGGTTTTCGTAAATGGAAATCTGGAAACAAATCTGCGAATGGGTACGCTGCTTTATGACCAGCCATTTACAATTGGGGCCAGTAATGAAGAATATCACATGGATGGATATCTCGACCAGATTCTTATCTGGAGAAGAGTATTGAATGAGGATGAGCTTAACAGTCTGTATGAAAAGCAGGCGGATCATTTAAACGGGGAGTAATGCTATGAAAAAACGTAACATGATTTTGAGGTCTTGTTCTATCATATGCTTGATATGTACTTTTATGGCATGTACCCAGGTATGTACCGAGTGGAGTGAGTGTTATGAAATAGAGAACATCAGTCTGCCGGAGGGGGTTGCAGCTGAGGTGGGGGGAATCGATCTGCTGGATGATGGCCGTCTGGTTTTTGTGTTCAATCGGGGTGAGGTATATTTTTATTCACCGGATACGGAAGAATGGTCACGATTTGCAGAAGGACTGCACAATCCTCTTGGTGTGTATGCCGAAGCTGCAGACGAGATCTATGTAACACAATATCCTGAAATAACCAGGCTCCGGGATACAAATGGGGATGGCCGCGCAAACCGCTATGAAACCGTAAATAATCAGTTTGGGATGTCGGGCAATTATCATGAATTTCATTTCGGGCTTGTAAGGGATGAGGATAATAATTTTTATTCTACACTGAATGTCGCTTCAAATGGAGCTGGTGTACGATATGAAACGCGGGGAGAGATTAATCCGGATGGACGCCAGGGAAGGATGTTTTCAGCAATACCTTACAGGGGCTGGGTGATCAAAACAACACCTGATGGTAAACTGGAGCCTTTTGCTTCAGGATTTCGGAGCCCTAATGGAATACTTCTGAACAGTGAAGGCAATTTGTATGTGACAGATAACGAAGGAGACTGGATAGGAACCAGCGTGATTCATCAGGTTGAAAAAGAAAAATTTTACGGACATCCCATTAGTCTTGCCTGGGAAGATGGCTGGGATAAAGGCGTGGTGGCTGATTACAACTCCACTTATTTTGATAATCGCAGAGTGATGCCTGCTGCGGAGTTTCCTCATGGTGATTTATCGAACTCGCCTACTCAGCCGCTGGAAGATTCCACGGATGGAGCATTTGGGCCATTTTCCGGACAAATCCTGATTGGTGAAATGAATCATCCGCACTTAATCAGGGTCATGCTGGAAGAGGTGAATGGTGTAACCCAGGGTGCGGCTGTGAAATTTCACGATAGTCACGGTTTGGACCAGGGAAATAACCGGATGGTTTTTGATCATGATGGAAATTTGTGGCTGGGCCAGACTCATCGCGAAAGAAACTGGACTGGATCAACGGGAATTCAGAAGATCAGCTGGACTGGAAAAATTCCTATGGAAGTGGAACATGTACGTCTGACTGATCAAGGTTTTCGGGTACGATTTACCCGGCCCGTTGAATCTGAAACTCTGCCGCAAGAAGGAGATTTTCTCATTGAGCGATATCATTACCGCTATGATGCTTCGTACGGATCACCCAAACTTGGGATTGAAGAAATAACAGTGTCAAATATGAGAATAACGCGGGATCGAAACGAAATTAAGTTTGATATCGAAGATCTCGAACCTGGATATATTTATGAAATGAACTTCAGTGAAATTGAAAGTACAGACGGAGTAAACGTTATGCATCCCGCTGTTATGTATACATTACAGCAGTTGCATAGTGGATCAAGTGAAGTATCTGCCAACTTTAATCAAAAATAGTACCATGAAAATTTTGAAATATGTGATGTTTCTGATGGGTATTGCACTCATTGTTAGTGGCTGTGCGGATGATAACTCATCCCAGCTTACAAGTCCCGATGGCGATCTGCAGATTGACGTGTGGCTGAATGATAATTAAGGCATTATACCCACCGGTTAGAACTAATGAAAAACACTCACTGATCAGTTATTCGAAGGGGACGGCACCGAATGCTTTCCAAACTGATTACCAGGAATAAAAAGAGATCTGGTTCGTAGTTGGAAATTATTGGGCAGGAGATAGAAAAAACCATCACATTCTGACTTCCATTTCTTGATGATTCTGCATCCGGCTATTTTATCCAAACTTAGCGCATGTATATGTTTCATCCATTGTAAAATACCGGTATCCATACCATAATGCCGTTCAGTCAGCTAATTGGACTTTACATCTTCATATAAGGTTTATAGCTGAAAATATAATCATAACTTGAATTTGCTATTTACAATATTCCTTTACTAATTAAACTTCAGTCTACATTTATAGCTCAATGTCTAACTTGATAAACTAATAATGCATGATCTGAACGATACAAAATTAGTTCAAAAAATCATTGAAGGGAGTGAGGAAGCATTCAGAGAAATTTATTGGTTGTACTGTGACCAATTGCACAGACTTGCTTTTCAATTTCTCAGGGATCAACAACTTGCAGAAGATGCAGTTCAGGATATTTTTTTAAAACTCTGGAATCAAAGACACCAGCTTGATGAAAACAGATCTATAAAGGGATTTCTGTTAATTTCGTTGAAAAATCATGTTCTGAACTTGTTAAAAATTAACAAGAGAAGAATATTGCGCCAATTTGAATACTCTAGAATTAACACGAATAAAGTAAATGAAACTGATGGTGCAGTAATCTGTTCAGAACTTCATTCGCTAATAGAGCATTGTCTGGAAAACTTACCTGTCGCAAAAAGGCGGGTATATGAACTTAAAAGAGTTGGAGATTTTAGTAATAAAGAGATAGCGTCCGAGTTGGGCTTGTCTGAAAATACCGTGAAATCACATTACTATCTGGCTAAAAAAAAAATGCAAGAGCTTATATTCACTTATCAAAATTCATCTAAGAAAACCTCTCCTTAGTCTCATTTAAATCAATATTTAGGGTATTCTTTAGAAGCTGGTGAATATTTATCACATACTTTTTGCTTACCGTGTTGTATTTATAGTAAATGCAATACAATTTGGGCATGAAAACACCAGATCAGAATTTACTTGATAAATATTTTAATGGTACAGCAACCAGAAAAGAGGCTGAAATAATACTGGAATGGTTTCAATCAGTAGAGGGTACCAGATATCTTGAAAATCATTTTCAAAATGCTGCTTCTTCAAATGAAATCAATTCTAAAGTACCTATATATAAAGTCAGAAAACATGCCGTCCTGAATTCAATTCTGCATCGTATTTCCAGAGAAAATACAGAAGCAATTCTGAAAAAACCGATAAGAAACACAAGAAGGAATTCCTACAAACTGGTTGCAGCAACAATACTTGTTTTATTTTCACTTCTTTTTTTGTTGCAAATCATTCACACGAATACACCTGATGTAGAATACAGATATTCAACAGGTCCTTATGAAATGCAGAGAGTTAACTTATCAGATGGAAGCATGATCGGATTAAGTGAAAATTCAAAATTAACGATATCTGAAGATCCATCGAACGAAGATTTTGAGATATCACTCGAAGGGCAGGCATATTTTAATGTCTCAAGCCGGGAAAACAGGGAGTTCAGGATTTATACGGACGATACAGAAGTCTCTGTATTAGGTACTGTATTTAATATAAAAAGCAATAATCAGACAGGGCAAGTAATAGTTGCCGTCGAAAAAGGTAAAGTCTCATTTAAAAATGTAAAACAGAATTCCGGTACAACTCTCACCGAAAATATGATTGGGATATATGAAACTAATAACATGAGTTTGCATACCGAGTCCTCAGAGGTTCATAATTACATGAGCTGGTACCATGGAAGTATCGTTTTTACCAATACGCCTTTTGAAGAAGTATTGCAACAGCTTGAAAGAATTTTTGATATAACCAATAAAATAGAAAGCGATGATTTGAATTCCCTTCGACTAACCGCAAATTTCAAAAGAGGTTCATTGGAGCACACTCTAAGTACAATAGCAGAAGGATTAAACATTGATTACACCATCAGAAATGGGACAATACACTGGAATCAGAAAACAAATTAAAATCAAGTGCCTTAGTTACGATATCCTCAAAAATTAAACAATAACTTTAAATCACACAAAGGATGAATGAATTAAGCAAAGATACAAATTCTGGATCGGTATTCATGCTGGTCTGTATTGTGATGTTATTTGCCGGTGTAAGTATGATACTTTCTCCGATAACATCAAATGCACAAACTATTGGGTCCGAATACCTTGTAAGTCTTCAAAATGATTTTGAGGAGGATCTTCTGACAGCTGATCTGAAAGACATGAAACTTACTGATGCATTGGAATATATTGCAGAACAGGCTAACCTTGGAATCTCTTATAACTCCAATTTAATTCCGGATGGAAGCGCTTCTCTTGTGATACAAGAGATGCCCGTTTTGGAAGCAGTAAATATTTTGCTTGAGGGAACTGGGCTATCAGCCCATTACATTTCGAATGGATCGGTTATATCAATTCAGGAGATCAAAACTCCTTTAAATAGTATTTCAGCGATGAACTTAGATGTAGATCGCCAGGAAACTGTAAGTGGAACAGTTGTGGATGTCAATACAGGTGAATCTTTGCCTGGGGTGAATATTCTTATAATGGGTACAGAAACTGGTACAGCTACTGATACCGATGGAAACTTCACATTGACGGTTCCCTCTCTTCAGGAAATACTGGTTTTTACATACATCGGTTATCAGAGACAGGAAGTTCCCATTGATGGCAGAAGTGAAATCCACGTTGAACTTCAGATGCAGATATTTGGAACTGAAGAACTCGTAGTTGTAGGTTATGGTACAAGGGCTCGTGAGACATTAACTGGATCCGTAACATCTATCTCAGGTGAAAGACTTCAACAGGCACCTGTCACGAATATATCAAACAGCATATCTGGTCAACTTCCCGGAGTTGTTACTGTGAATACAAGCGGTGAACCCGGCGCAGATGGTGCGATGATCCGTATTCGTGGAGAACATACACTCGGTGATAATTCACCTCTGGTCGTAATTGACGGAGTTCCTAACCGGTCAGGTGGATTGGAGCGTTTGAATCCAAGAGATATTGAAAATATAAGTGTGTTGAAAGATGCATCTGCAGCAATTTATGGGGCACAGGCGGCTAATGGGGTGATTCTTATTACCACGAAACGGGGACAGGTAGGTGCTACTCAGTTCAATGTTGATTTCAATCAGGGATTCAATCAACCTACAAGAGTACCAGAAATGGCGGATGCTGCCACTTACCTGGAAATGTTGAATGAAATCTCTCTATACAGAGGAAATGCCGCTCCGTATTCACAGGAAAGAATCGAAAATCACAGGCAGGGTACAGATCCTTGGCTTTATCCAGATACAGATTGGTTTGCTGAAACTCTTAAACCTGTTTCACACCAATCTCGTGCAGATATGTCTGTTTCTGGTGGCAGTGAATCAGTACAATATTATGTATCATTCGGTGGGTTAACGGAAGATGGCTTCTATCATAACAGTGCAACGCGATATAATCAGTATCAATTCAGAAGTAATATTGACGGACGCATTACCGACAATGTAACTCTTGGATTTGATGTAACGGGCCGATTTGAAGATCGAAACTACCCGACAAGATCTTCGGGTGATATTTTTCGGATGGTTATGAGAGGCAAACCTCATTTACCGGCTTATTGGCCAAATGGATTACCGGGTCCTGACATTGAATATGGGGACAACCCGGTTGTTGTGGGAACACCGGAAACAGGCTATAACAATGATGAACGGTATTACTTTCAAAGTAATCTTAGTGTCAATATTGAAGTTCCCGCTGTTCCGGGCCTATCAGTAAGAAGTAATATTGCCTATGACAGAAATTTCAGGGAACAAAGTGTATGGCAAACACCGTGGACATTATATACCTGGGATTATGAAACATATGAGAACGGTGAACCTGCGCTGGAAGGTTCCTCAAGAGGGTATGCTGAACCCAGACTGTTTCAGGAACGCGGTAGCGGCCAAGATATCATGGTGAACCTGGTTGCCAATTACCAGCTTGATCTTCAGGACCATTCATTTGGTGTTTTGTTAGGAACCGAGCGCCAGACATTCAATAATTCGTATATGAATGCGTTTCGTCGTTATTTTGCATCTGATCAAATCGATCAGCTTTTTGCCGGTGGTGACGATGAACTAACCAATACAGGAAGTGCTTCAGAAGGTATTCGGCAAAACTACTTCACACGGTTTAATTACGACTACCAAGCCAAATACCTGTTTGAGTTCGTTGGGCGATATGACGGTTCATACATATTCCCTGAAGGTCAAAGGTTCGGTTTCTTCCCTGCTGCTTCTGTTGGTTGGAGATTAACCCAGGAAAACTGGTTTCGTGAAATGACCGGTTTCTTTGACGAATTGAAACTTCGGGCATCCTGGGGACAAACTGGAAATGACCGCATCGATGAATTCCAATATCTTGCTACATTCGGATTTGGCAGTGGTTATGTCTTTGATAATAATGTTATTGTCAACAGTATTCACCCAACCCGAAGTCCAAATGAAAACGTTACCTGGGAAGTTGCTAACCAATTTGACGTTGGTTTTGAAGCAGAATTTCTGAATAACCGGTTTTCAATTGAACTGGACTACTTCAATTATCTGCGTGAGGATATCCTCTGGTTTAGAAATGCATCAGTTCCTATGACATCAGGTTTTAGTTTACCTCGTGAAAATATTGGAGAGGTATCCAGTTATGGTTTTGATGGTTCAATAACCTATCGAAACCAGGTTAGTGGAAGTTTTATGTTTGATATCAGGTTGAATGCCAGCTATGCGACCAATGAGATCAATTTCTGGGATGAAGCTCCCGGCGCACCAGAATGGCAGAGATCCACCGGTTCACCGATGAATACAAGCCTTTATTACAATGCGATAGGAATTTTCCAGGATGAAGAAGAAATCGCAAATACTCCAAGCTGGGAAGGTGCACGTCCTGGCGATATCATTTTTGAAGATGTCAATGGGGACGGTGTAATAGATGGACGAGACAGAATTCGCATCGATAAAAACCATCTTCCAAAATGGAATGGTGGCCTGAACATCAATGCAGTGTACAGAAATTTTGATCTCTCAGTTCTGTTTCAGGGTGCAGCCGGAGCAGTGCACTATCTGAATACTGAATCCGGTGAGATTGGAAATTTCCTGGCTGAATTTGCAGAGAATAGGTGGACAGAAGATAATCCGAGCACGACCCACCCAAGAACCTGGAACAGGGGTGATGAATATTGGTCAAGTAATGCTAATACTTACTTTTTAAGAAATACCGATTACGTCAGGCTTAAAAATCTCGAGATTGGTTATAACCTTCCCCAGGATGTTAGTAATCGCTTAGGGTTACAAAGGTTCAGAGTCTATGCTAATGGATTTAATCTCTTGACCTGGGATAGTTTGAATGTAATGGATCCGGAAGCTGCAAGCAGTTCTGGTCAATACTATCCACAGAAGCGAGTTTTTAACCTCGGTGTCTCTTTAACTTTTTAATATCATAACTGAAACATACCTATGAAAAATTTAATTATTATTATATTAGTAATTCTGGGTTCACTGGCATTCTTTTCGGCATGTGATCACTCCGCGCTGAATGTTCAGCCGTTAAGTGAGATGTCGCAAGAAGATGTCTGGAATGATCCCGGTTTGGCAAGGTTATACCTGAATGATATCTATCAGGGAATGGGGAACGGTTATGTCGCACTGGCATTAGCATCAGGTGTGGATGAAACAAAACATACACACGGCTGGGATGATGGGCCTGTAAGGCAATCCATAATCACTCCTGATAATCTGGGATTTTTCAGGAGCTGGGAGAATTGGTTTCCTCATTTCAGGTGGGATGATAACTATAGTAAAATCCGGGATGCCAACATTTTGCTTGATAATATTGATGATGTTACAATGTCTGAACATGACAAAAATATCATGAAGGGAGAAGCATTGTTCCTGAGAGCGTATTTTTATCATAATCTTGCCCGTTTATGGGGTGGAGTACCTGTACTGACTGTGCCACATACATTGGAAGATGATTTTTTTGTTTCCCGCAATTCTTTTGAGGAGACTATTGATCAGATTATATCAGACCTGGATCAGGCTGCATCTTTGCTTCCCGAGGTTCAAAGTCAGGATGGACGGGCTACAAAAGGTGCAGCATTGGCCTTGAAATCCCGCGTACATCTGTATGCAGCAAGTGACCTCTATCATGTAAATCCAGGTGGTATGCCCGAGACCGGATACAATGGCGCAAACCAGCAGGCACTTTGGAGAGCAGCGAAAGATGCTGCACAGGAGGTCATCGATATGAACTTTTACCGTTTGCATGAAGCAAACCCGGCACCGGGCGACTCAGCAGCGGAAAACTATGCCAATATCTGGCTTGTTGATGGCCATGCAGAAACGATCCTCCAGCACCATTTTACACCATCACATTCATACAGTTGGTTTCAAGCTGATATAGGTCTTTTTAATGGTCCTAACGGCTGGCATAATTGGGGTGGAGATACTCCACTGCAACAGCATGTAGATGCCTATGAAATGGCTGATGGAACTCCCTTTAACTGGAATAATCCGGATCATGCCAATGACCCATATGTAAACCGGGATCCGCGTTTTTACGCTTCCATTTTTTACAACGGTTCACAATGGAGACAGCGGCCGGATAACATGCTGGCGCTCGATCCGGACGGTATTGTTCAGACTGCAGACTATGAAGTTGCCGGACAGAGCGATATGAGGCCTGGTCTTGACACAAGAAGTGGACCAATCGAAGACTGGAACGGAACTCATACAGGCTATTATATGCGAAAGTTTCTGGATCCGACTGTAAATCATCAGTTTGAGATGCAGGATCGGCCCTGGATATACTTGAGGTATGCTGAAATTCTTCTCAACTACGCTGAAGCTTCAGCTGAACTCGGTGAATATGGCGATGCCAGGGATGCATTAAATCAAATCCGTCGAAGGGCCGGAATGCCGGATGTACCAGTTGCAGAGTCAGGAGACGAACTCCTTGAAAGGGTACGAAATGAACGAAGGGTTGAACTTGCATTCGAAGAGCACCGATTCTTTGATGTTCGTCGCTGGATGATTGCTCCGGATGTGTATCAAGATGGCCAACGAATCAGAATCATAGGAAGACTGAATGGTGATGGCTCTTATACTTATGAATATTCTGTTGAGGCCACGGATAATCGTGGATGGAATGACCGAGCCTATTTCCTTCCGATCTGGCGGGATGAAATCAACAGTAATGACAACCTGGTTCAAAATCCGGGATATGATTGAAAATTCTTCTTTTGATTCCAAGTAGCGTAAGCAGTTGAACCTGGTTCGGGTGCTTATGCTATATTTATTTCATCATAAAAATGTCAAACACTACTGGATTCTGTATGAAAGTTAGTAATCGAAATGTATCTTGTTTTAATATACCGTTGTTGTCATCTATATACCTGATTTTCCCGTTATTTGTCCTCTTTTATATTTCCTGTCAAAGTTACCCTGCTATAGATAAAGATGATGGTATCGATATAAATGATCTGTCTGGTGACGAAATACACAACCCCGACTATGCACTGCTGGGTGTAGAAATGAGAGAAGGACTTGACATTACTCTTTTTGCTTCTGAAGATATGGTCAGAAACCCTACCAATATGGATGTTGATGACAAAGGGAGAGTTTGGATAACTGAAGGTGTGAATTATCGACCGAGATTAAATCCAGATATACCTCAAAAAGAAGAAGGAGACCGGATCGTTATACTCGAGGATACGAATGGTGATGGGAAGGCTGATAAGGAAATCGTTTTTTATCAGGGTAATGATATCAATTCGGCGCTTGGTATTATGGTTCTGGGTAACAAAGCCATTGTTTCAAGAAGTCCCGATGTTATGATTTTAACTGATACTACCGGTAATGATCAGGCAGATACAAAGGAAATACTATTTACAGGCATCGGTGGTGAGGATCATGATCATGGTGTACACGCATTTGTGTTCGGCCCGGATGGTAAACTCTATTTTAATTTTGGAGATGCGGGAAGCCAAATTAGAACACCTGACGGAGAAATCGTTGTTGATGAGTCCGGAAACAGGGTAACAGAAGAAGATGATATCTACCGAAAAGGAATGGTATTTCGTATGAACAGGGACGGATCGGAATTTGAGGTTCTCGGACACAATTTCAGGAATAACTATGAAGTAGCAGTCGACTCCTACGGAACATTATGGCAATCGGATAATGATGATGACGGTAACCGTTCGGTGAGGATTAATTTTGTCATGGAATATGGCAATTATGGCTACACAGACGAAATGACTGGTGCAGGATGGAGAACCCGGAGAGTCAACCTTGAAGATGCCGTTCATGACAGGCACTGGCATCAAAATGATCCGGGTGTCGTCCCTAATCTTCTTGATACGGGATCAGGGTCACCAACCGGGATTATCGTTTATGAAGGTGATCTGTTGCCTGAGGTTTTTCACAATCAAATGATTCATACAGAACCTCTCCATAATGTTGTTCGGGCATATCCAGTTGAAAAGGATGGGGCAGGATACTCAGCAACGATTGAAAATCTCATGGTGGCACCAGATAATCAGTGGATTCGACAGGTTGATGTTGCAGTGGCTCCGGACGGTTCATTGTTTGTTATTGATTGGTATGACCCCGGTGTTGGCGGACATCAGTATCGGGCACCAGACAGGGGAAGGGTCTATCGGATAGCTCCTGAAAATACACCTTATCGTGTACCTGAAGTTAATTATTCAACTATTGAAGGAGCAATTGACGCATTGAAAAGTCCAAATCATGAAACAAGGTCGAAAGCCTGGCTGCGACTTCATGAATGGGGGACAGATTCTGAGAATGCACTGGCTGACATGTGGAATTCTGACCATTCAGTATTCAGAGCGAGAGCTCTCTGGTTATTAACAAAAATTGATGGTAGAAGCGAATATTATATTGACGAGGCATTGCAGGATGAAAACCCTGATATCCGGATCACTGGTATTCGTGCTGCCCGTCAGCTTGATATTGACATCATACCAATCATTGAGCGAATGGTCAGTGATCCTTCTCCACAGGTTCGCAGGGAAGCAGCGATTGCTCTCCGACATAACGAATCTTCTGAAGCACCTCGGTTATGGGCAGAACTTGCTGCTCAGCATGATGGCCAGGATCGATGGTATCTGGAAGCTTTGGGAATTGCAGCAGACAGGCAGTGGGATGCTTTTTTATCGTCCTGGCTTGAATATATCGATGAGGAATGGGATAATCCTGCCGGCCGTGACATCATCTGGAGATCAAGATCGGAACGTGCACTGCCATTGCTGGCTAATATTATTACAAATCATTCAACAGATATTGATGATAATTCACGTTATTTCAGGGCTTTCCATTTTCACACAAGTGATTTGAAAACAGAGACATTGATAGGTTTGCTCGAGGGAGATCATCCACAGCAAACGAGTATTACAACATATTCACTTCAACAGCTAAACAGGGAAGATGCAGAACGATACCCTGAAGTGATGCAGGCGTTAAACCGGGCACTTGATCGTGCTGAAGGCACATATGAGTATCTGGATCTGGTTGAACGCTTTCGACTTGAAAACCGACACGATGAACTTGCTGATTTAATAGTCAGTTATCCCGACAGCACTCTTGGAATTAATGCAGCAAGGCATATGCTCAGTCATGGTGGAAGTGATCGTCTGGAAGCAATGATTGAAAGTTCGGATCAACATGAAGTAGAGAGTGCATTACGTGCTTTGGGGCCTGTGGGCAGTAATCAGTCTCTGACTTTTTTACGAACAACTGTGCTGGATGAAAGTAAAGATCTGGAAACCCGGCAACAGGCAATTGAAGCCTTTGGGTACGGTAGCTGGAATTCTGAAGACTGGCTGCTTGACATGGCTCGTGACGGAGTTATCCCTGCTGAACTGGAGACAGCTGCAGCTAACGTTCTGCTAGGTGCATACAGAGCAAGTATCCGGGAAGGTGCCAGGGAATATTTGCATCTGGCAGGTGCAGCTGAAGAGGTTGATATCAGGCCGGTATCAGAGCTTATACAACAAACTGGTGATATAGAAAATGGCCGTATGGTATATGACAGAACCTGCCAGATATGTCATCAGGCAGAAGGACGCGGCACACATTTCGGCCCTGAGTTATCGGCCATCGCAGATAAATTGCCCAGAGAAGGTCTTTATAATGCAATCCTTGAACCGAATGCAGGTGTTGTGCTCGGATATGAAGGCTACATATTCCATTTAAATGATGGTTCTCAAATTTCCGGTATCATTGAAAGTGAAACCACCTCTGAACTCGTCCTGCGACTGCCAGGCGGATTTACCAGCAGTTATGATGTAAATGAAATAACTTCCAGAGAACAGATGGAGCAATCATTAATGCCTGCTATGCAAAATAGTATGACTGAGCAGGAATTAATTGATTTGGTCGAGTACTTAACTACACTTCAAAACTAAAACAAAATCAGATAGTTATGAAAATTTCAAGACGTAATGCGATAGGTAAATTGGGAGCTTTGGCCGGCTCAACTGCTTTTTTGGGAATGTTTAAGGGAATTAATAGAGCTGATAAAACTTTGGAGAAATATGATTTAAAGGGCAGAGTCAATCATTCTGTCTGCAGATGGACATTCAGCGATTTCAGTCTTGAGGAACTCTGTCAGGCTGCAAATGAGATCGGAATTACTTCCATTGAACTGGTTGGACCCGATGAGTGGGACATTTTGAAAAAATACAATCTGGACTGTGCCATGCCCTGGGGAGCAGGACTTGGTATTGAGAGGGGATGGAATAATCCTGAACTCCATAATGAACTCGTGGAATCATTTGAAGAAGTGATCCCGCAAGTGGCAGAAGCAGGATTCAAACAGATTATCACATTCTCAGGTAACAGAAACGGAATGGATGATGAAACCGGGTGGGAAAATTGTGAGAGAGGTATCAAACGCATTATGAGCACTGCTGAAAAACATGACATCATTGTAAGCATGGAGTTGCTGAACAGTAAAGTAAATCATCCTGATTACCAGTGTGACAATACACCCTGGGGAGTTGAGATGGTGGACCGAATCGGTTCAGATCATTTTAAGCTCCTGTATGATATTTATCATATGCAGATCATGGAAGGGGATGTGATACGAACCATCCGAGACTATCACGACTATTTCTCGCATTACCATACCGGAGGTGTACCGGGAAGAAATGAGATTGACGAGACTCAGGAACTTTACTATCCTGCCATAATGGAGGCAATCGTAGAAACAGGGTATGATGGTTACATTGGACAAGAGTTTATACCCACATGGGATGAGCCCTTTGAAGCTCTGAATCATGGTGTTAAGGTATGTGATGTGTGAATAGATCAATCCTAATTTCTCAAGTCTAAAATAAGTATGAAGTATTTGATAAGTGTATTGACAGTTATTTTAATTTCAGTTTTTGCGTTTACTGCTAACGGCAGTGATTTGCCGGATTTAGTTATAAAGGATTTTGATGATGGAAATAACATCTTGATTTTTTCAAAAACTGCAGGGTTTCGGCATAGTTCTATAGAAACCGGCAGAGAAGCATTAATGGAATGGGCTAAAGAAAACGGAGTGTCGGCAACAGCAACTGAAAATGCAGCACTGTTTACTGACGAAAATCTGGCCCTTTTTGATGCCGTTGTGTTTCTGAGTACAACTCAGACTGTCTTTAATGATGACCAGCGTGCTGCTTTTAAAAGCTATATTCAAAATGGTGGCGGTTTTGTTGGAATACATTCAGCAACTGATACAGAATATGAATGGCCCTGGTATAATGAACTGGTGGGCGCTTATTTCAGCAGTCATCCTCAAATACAAACCGCAACCCTGAATGTTGAGAATTCCAATCACCCATCGATGACCATGCTGCCGGATGAGTTTGAACGGAGGGATGAATGGTATAATTTTAGAGATTTCAATCATGATGTGAATGTACTGATGACGTTAAATCCTCAAAGTTTCGAAGGTAGTGAGCATAGTGATATGCATCCTATTGCCTGGTATCATGAATTTGATGGAGGAAGAGTGTTTTATACAGGCGGCGGGCATACAGAAGAGTCTTACTCCGAGGAACTGTTTATGAACCATCTCTGGAAGGGTATTGAATATGCAATGGGTTTACATGACTAACTGGAAGAATTGCTGTTCTCGTAAAATATTTGTCAACAGATTTTTTGGCCTTAGAGAAAGGTTCATATCCAGCACTCTAATGTTCGATCACAATCAGATTAAGGAAAAAGATACTGACTGTTTAAAATTGGATATGGACCGTAAACTCATCTCAAATAATCTTTTAAAAGAAGCATTTAAAATGCCTGACTTACGGGTACTTTTTGAAGCTGTATGTCAAAAGAAATTTACCCGAAAAAATATTCAGCGAAAGATGTTAATTCTTGAAATATCAGGCAATGTTGGAAAAAATCAATAAGGTCAGGCTAATAAAGCTTCATAATTTTTTTCATTGTCCAGGCTTGTGATGTGTGAATAAAAAATCATTATTACTCAAATCAAAAATAAATATTAGGTATTTATAAGTGTTCTGATAGTTGTATTAAATTCGGTTTTGCGTTTACTGCTAACAGTAGTGAAGATATAAATGATTACCAGCAACATAGAGGCCCTATGGAAATTGAATTGAGAACTAGTTATTTGTGCACTCTTGATTAAGAATCTATATTATCTGATATAAGAATATCAAATTTAAATTTATAACTATGAAATTTGGTGTAAGTTTATGGCTTTGGACCTCTCCTATAACTACAGATGTGGTGGCTACATTTGCTCCTAAATTATCAAAATGGGGATTTGATACAATTGAAATTCCTCTTGATGAACCGGATTTATTAGATGCATCTGAAGCCAGGAAAATAATTGAAGACAATGGACTCCACGTAACTACGTGTGCGGCTATGGGGCCTGGCAGAGATCTCATTCACCCAGAGATAAAAGTTCGGGATAATGGAATGGAATATATGCGAAAGTGCCTGGATAAGGCGAATCAATTAGGCGCTCCATCTTTTGCAGGTCCTATTTATGCTGAAGTAGGTCGATGTTGGCGATCTTCAGATGATTATGCGAAGGAAATGGATCTTTACGTTGAGCAATTAAATAAGTTGGTAGATCAAGCGGAATCGAATGATGTTGTAATGTGTATTGAACCTTTGAACCGTTTTGAAACCAGTTTTATTAATTTAACAAAACAGGCTTTAGAAGTTGTAAATAGAGTTGGAAGCAAGGCGTGTAAGGTTATGATTGATATGTTTCATGCTGGAATTGAAGAAAAAAATCTCGGAGAAGCAATTCGGCTTGCAGGAAAAGATTTATATCATGTACAACTTGCAGAGAATGACCGTGGTACGCCTGGAACAGGTCAACTTGACTGGGATGAAGTGGCAACTGCTTTAAAAGAAATTGATTATGATCGTCATGTAATCATAGAAACTTTTTCACGCGATAACGATACTCTTGTTGCCGCTGCTGCAATCTGGAGAGACTTGGAGGAAAGCCCTGATAAGTTAGCTGTTGACGGATTGAAATTCTTAAAAAAAACAATGAAATAATATAGTTTTTGCTATAAATCAATTATGTATTGTAACTTATCAAGTAAGGCATTACCTATTTGGTAATTTTGAAAATTTCAAAAAAAATTTGGGGGCTAAATCAAAATCGTCCCTTATATATTTGTATTGCAAAATATACATTTTAAAGTTCAACAGAGTATATAACTAATTTAATAATATAATAATCTTACAATGAAAAAGATACTATTTGGAGTGGCGGGCAGTTTAATTCTTGCCTTGTTATCGATAACAGCACATGCCCAGTCCCATAATGTTCTCTATGTTACCGGAGGAGGACATCACGATTATGAGGCTCAGGAAGAGTTTTTAAGAAGTGAATTGACAGACCGCATGGATATTTCCTGGGAAACGGACTTTACTGCAGGTCAGGATCGAAACGATTTTATTATTGAGCGATTCAACGAATCAAACTGGATTGATGGTTACGATGCCGTCATTTATAACATGTGTTTTGCCGATGTTACGGATAATGAGTATATCGAGCGAATTACACAGGCTCATTACGATTCCGGAGCTGCTGCGGTTGTTCTGCACTGCGCAATGCATACATTCCGGGATGCTGAAACGGAAGAGTGGGACCGTCTGATCGGCCTCGATACGTATTATCACGAACGACAGCAGAGATCTTTTAAAATTGAACCGATCAACCGGTACCACAGAGTGATGGATGAATTTCCCGAAGTTGCCTGGGTCCAGCCGGTCGATGAACTCTATATCGTAACCGATACCTACGACGACTTGATTCCGCTTGCCGAGGCGTGGGGACCCGAAACCGAAGAGTGGCACCCGGTATTATGGCTTAACACTTACGGAAATGCTCGTGTGGTTGGTACTGCTGCCGGACATAACACAGGCGTGATGGAAGATGAAGTCTTTCTGAATTTTCTCGTGAACGGGCTCGAATGGGCGTTTGACAAGTAAGCTTATACCAATAATCTATATTGAGATCTCATGGATCGGTCAAAATACCGATCCATTTTTTTTGCTTATTTGAAATGCCAATCTCTATGTCAATTTTCTTCTTTCAAAAAGCTCTTCACCTCAAATCAACTATCTCACATCTATAATCCATCATCTGTTAATCCTTTGCCTGGCAGGATCGGTTAGCGGCCGGATGTGTAAACTTTGATTGATTCTATTCTGATTCATGTCAATACTTAACTCCAGTCCCTGGTACCGGTCACTTGCCCGTATGACTTCACCAAGATAGGCTGGGTTTCCGGCTTCAGAGATTTGATTGAAAAGATAGGTACCCACATCATAACCAATTTTACCGAACTGGTCGGGTTCAATTCCAAATCGGGTTTCAAAATCCTGACGAACGAAATTCACAACACTTGTATCCGCTTCAGTGCCGAATGCCTGGGTGTAGTAAACCTCAAAATTTTGGCGCTGCCAGGAGGATAGATTTGTATTTTCCCATTCTTCAGAACCCATTATAACCATATTGCTTCTTAATACCTCCAGGTCGGTCATAAGCAGATTTATCAACGTGTTAGCGGCCTGGCCTGTAAATGGTGCATAAATCCCATCTGTTCTCATATAATTATGTTCTGAGATCTCTTCAGGGTCCCGGGTAAAAACTTTAGTAAAATCGGAAAGATCATAACCGAAAGAAGCAAAATCCTCTTCGATGTAGTAGGATATAAAAGCACCCAGACGTTCAGCTTCATGCCGGAAACTTCTTGCTGAAGCAGTTCCAAGGGCATCTTTTTGCGAAATCACAGCGAGTGTATCGAGTCCCAGGGTTTGAACTGCGTGACGAGCCATTCTTTTTCCGTGAACTTCAAATGTCGGGTTCATTTGATAGGTGTAGTTATAGCCGAGATTGATCTGATCGGAATTAGCAAGGGGGGCAAACATCGGTACCTGATACTTTTCTGATAGTTCAGCCATAGAGCGGGCTGGTTCAGAAAATAATGGACCGATAACAGCATCAACATGACCATTCAGAACAAGATCACGGAAAGCATTTGCTGTTGAATCAGCATGTCGGTGGGAGTTTTTGAATTTCAGAAATATCTTTTTATCAGAATGCTGACTATTAAATTCTTCAGCAGCAATTGTAATTCCATAAAACAAATTTCGCGGAACCATCATATCGGCAGAACGTTCTTCTGAGGCGGGAAGAATTACCCCGATGTTATAAACCATTCCCTCAGGAGGAGTAGGGTAATTTCTTTGCATCGATTCAACCCGCGGTTCCCGGGTGAGCTCTTCACGAAGGGATTCATATCGTTCCGAATCTGTAATTCTGTTCAAAAAAGCATTTTTGAGAGCATTATACTCGTTGTGGCTCACGTAATCCCATGATGAACGAACCACATCACCTGCTACATCTGTATTCCGGGTCTGATTTAAAACCTGAAACCGCTCTTCTGCACTGAGATACCGTAGAATTTGCCTGTAGAACCGCTGAGAATCCACCCGTATTCTGCCGCGCTCATCACCGGTAATTAAATCGTGAAGCTGATCGAGGCTTTGCGCATAATGCTTCATCCGGAAGTGGGACAGTGCAATTGTGTATGCAGCTTCCTGGCGATAGTTTGCCTCAGTTGAATTCTCTGCTACGTGTTTCAAATATTCATTGGCGCGGGCGTAATTTTGCATTCCGAAATAGCTTTTTCCGGTAAAAAGTACGGCCCTGTCATCATTAAGCTCGCTGAATATTTGTGCAGCCTCTTCGAAGTTTCCTTCTTCGTATAGCTGTAAAGCTTCATCAAAATCCTGGGCAATGACAAGGTGGGCAGTAGCAAAAAAAGCGAAAAAAAGGAGTGTAAAATATTTCATGATCGTATGGTATTCAATTTGTTCAAATGAATAAAAGCGAGAGCAAAATGTTCCCGCTAATATTCAATTCGGGTACATATCTTGGTGGAATTAAATTTTTCAGTTCGTTTTTTCCGAAGTCAGAATCGAAATGAGTGATATGTAAATTTTGATTCTCATCCGCTGACTTCACAACATCGAATGAGTTAAAAGAGAGACATAGTACTCTTTCAGGCTATCCGATGGAGATTATAACGGCCGGACAATTCACCGATTGAAGCGAATTCACCTGGTGAAAACTATCATCCGGCATCCCCATCACTCGAACATGATACTTCATCGTATGACTGCACATGGTCGGCCTGAACCGGTTATTTACGAATTTACTCCCACTCTATTGTGGAAGGTGGTTTAGAACTTACATCATACACCACCCGGTTAATTCCCCTGACCTCATTGATGATTTTGTTACTTACTTCGGAGAGAAAATCGTAGGGGAGGTGCGCCCAGTCTGCTGTCATTCCATCACGACTGGTAACGGCCCGGAGTGCAGCCGTGAACTCATACGTTCGTTCATCGCCCATGACGCCCACAGATTGCACAGGCAGAAGTACGGCAAGTGCCTGCCACACCTGATCATAAAGATCATACTCACGCAGTGATTCAATAAAGATATGATCTACTTCGCGGAGCAGGTTCAGACGGTCAGGTGAAAGTTTGCCAATAACACGAATTCCCAAACCAGGCCCCGGAAACGGATGCCGTGAAATAAATGATTCCGGAATTCCGAGTTCACGCCCTACATTTCGCACTTCATCTTTAAACAGCTCACGAACGGGTTCAACCAATTCAAGATTCATCTTTTCAGGAAGTCCGCCCACATTGTGGTGAGATTTTATGGTAGCAGAGGGCCCTTTAAAAGAAACACTTTCAATAACATCGGGATAGAGTGTACCCTGCGCAAGAAATTTATAGGATTTATTATCTGATACTTCCCGGTCGAATACTTCAATAAATGTATTCCCAATAATTTTTCTCTTCTCTTCCGGATCAAATACTCCATCCAGGTTATCAAGAAATTCTTTGGATGCATCTACTCCTTTTACGGGAAGATTTAGTTGTTCCTCGTATGTAGTAAGAACCTGCTGAAATTCATTTTTTCGGAGGAGACCGTTATCAACAAAAATGCATTGCAGCTGGTCGCCAATCGCTTTATGTAGAAGAGTCGCAACTACCGTAGAGTCAACGCCGCCGGAGAGCGCACAGAGTACTTTTTCTTTTCCAACCTGTTCACGCACAAGCCTGACCTGTGTTTCTATAAAAGATGCAGCTGTCCACTCTCTGCTGCATTTGCAAATGGTATCTACAAAATTTAGAAATATTTGTTGTCCCTCATCCGTGTGCGCTACCTCAGGATGAAACTGTACACCAAAAATTTGCTTCTTTTTATGCCGAACCGCAGCCACGGGTGCATTGGCGGTATGTGCAATGACTTCATAGGAATCAGGCAGCGAGTGGATATGATCGCCATGACTCATCCATACTGCAGACCGTTCATCAATGTTATGTAAAAGATCTTCACCTTTATCAACAATAAGAGTTGCACGGCCAAACTCTCTTTTTTCAGCTTTTTCAACGGATCCGGGATGTATTGTATGTGCAAGTGATTGCAGTCCATAACAAATACCAAGTACAGGTACGTTAAAATCGAGATAATCGAGATTCAGCAGGGGGGCATCCTCATCATATACACTACTGGGTCCGCCGGAGAGAACAATTCCTTTTGGCGGATCATCGTTGAAAGATTCAGGTGAGGTGTTATAGGGATGGATTTCGCAATATACGTTCAGCTCTCTGATTCTTCGGGCAATAAGCTGGGTGTACTGCGATCCAAAATCAAGAATGAGGATCCAGTCTTCGGTATGATTATTCATTCAATCGTAATGATGCATTTAGTCTAATCTATCAATTCGCCGTATTCCTCGGCGGAGAGGAGGGAGTTAAGTTCGGATGGGTCGGATACTTTAATTTTTACCATCCAGCCTCCACCATAGGGGTGATTGTTAACAATTTCAGGATCGTCTTCTAAAGATTCGTTGATTTCTACGATTTCACCACCGACAGGAGCAAACAGCTCTGATACGGTTTTAACAGCTTCAACGGTACCGAACACATCGTCTTTATCGAATTCAAATCCTTCGGCTTCAAGTTCAACAAAAACGATATCTCCAAGTTCTCCCTGGGCAAAATCGGTGATACCCACCGTAATTGTACCGTCTCCGTTATCCTTAACCCATTCATGTTCCTGGGTATATTTCAGATCAGATGGAATATTCATATGCGTTCCTGTTACTCTTTATCGGGGTTAAATTTGAACGATTTTTCAAGATAATGAGTGTTGAATTCACCTTTTTGAAATCCTTCATCATCCATCAGCTGCAGATGGTATGGAATGGTGGTTTTGATACCTTCAACAATAAATTCCTGCAATGCACGGCGCATTCGTTTGATTGCTTCCTCGCGGGTTGGTGCACTTACAATCAGTTTTGCGATCATGGAGTCGTAATGCGGAGGTATTCTGTACCCGGCATAAGCGTGGGTGTCCACACGGGTGCTGTGTCCGCCCGGAATATTAAATGCGGTAGCAACTCCGGCAGTTGGCCGGAAATTATGGGCAGGATCCTCAGCGTTAATTCTGCATTCAATGGCATGACCGCGAATCTTTAACGGTTCATTTTCTATTTTTTCGCCTGCAGCAACACGAATCTGCTCTTTAACAAGATCGACGTAGGTAATTTCTTCGGTCACCGGGTGTTCTACCTGAATCCGGGTGTTCATTTCCATGAAGTAGAAATTATGGTCTTTATCCACAAGAAACTCAATGGTTCCCGCTCCTTCATAGTTGATCGCTTTTCCGGCTTTCACCGCAGCAGCTCCCATTTTTTCGCGAAGTTCAGGTGTGGCAATGGGAGAGGGGGCTTCCTCAAGCATTTTCTGATGGCGCCTTTGAAGCGAGCATTCCCGTTCTCCGAGGTGAATTACATTTCCGTGCTGATCACCAAGGATTTGAATTTCAATATGGCGGGGATTTTGAACGAATTTTTCGATGTATACAGCCGGGTTCCCGAATACCGTAGAGGCTTCATTTTTACACGTGTCGTACGATTGCTTAAATTTTTCTTCGCTCTCCACAACCCTCATTCCGCGGCCGCCGCCGCCTGCACTTGCTTTGATGATCAGGGGAAACCCAATGTCTTCAGCGATCTTTTTGGCATCTTCATAGGTCGTTACGATACCGTCTGATCCCGGAACTACGGGAACACCACTTTCGATCATGGTTGCTTTTGCCGTGGCCTTATCACCCATTTTTGCAATCATTTCGGGGGATGGACCGATAAACTTCAAATTGTGTTCGCTGCATATTCGGCTGAATTCAGCGTTTTCTGACAAAAATCCATATCCGGGATGTATAGCTTCGGCGTTAGTGATTTCTGCGGCTGCCAGAATAGATTGTACCTTCAGATAACTTTCTTTACTGGGCGGAGGGCCAATACAAACCGCTTCATCCGCAAATTTCACATGCAGTGAATCCTGATCAGCAGTAGAGTAGACAGCAACCGTTTTGATTCCCATCTCTTTACAGGTTCGTATGATTCTGAGGGCGATTTCACCTCGGTTGGCTACCAGAATTTTTTCAAACATAAAAAGGGGTTACGATTTTTTGATAATGAATAACGGCTGATCAAACTCAACCGGTTGTCCATCGCTGACCAAAATTTTCTGAATAGTACCCGAAAATTCGGCGTCAATTTCATTCATAATTTTCATCGCCTCAATGATACATAAGGTATCGCCTTTGCCAATACTGTCGCCAACTTTAACGAATGCATCGGAATCGGGGGAGGGGGCTTCATAAAATGTTCCAACGATTGGTGATTTAACAACTTCACCGTCAGGCTGTTCTTCTGATTTTGATTCTGAACCACTTTGCGAGGAAGCAGGTGCAGCAGCTTGCGGCTGTGCGGGTGCGGCTTGTTGTTGTGCAGGCATTTGATACTGCAGCTGCGGAGCCGGAGAATCAGACTGCTTTTTCACCTTCAGTTTAAATTCTCCTTCTTCAATCGAGACCTCATTTACATCGCTTTCAGAAATAAGATCCAGCAGGTTTTTAACTAATTTTAAATCCATGATAATATTTTTTAGAGTTATTTGGCTCGTTCCAGGTAGTCACCGGTTCGGGTATCTACCTTAACTTTTTCTCCCTGATCAATAAACAGGGGAACTTGAATAACAGCTCCGCCGGAGATGGTGGCCGGCTTACTGCCTCCCTGTGCTGTATCTCCTTTAAGACCGGGGTCGGTTTGAACAATTTCAGCTTCTACCTGATCCGGGGGTTCGGCATAAAGAATGGTATCGTTCTCGACGTCAATAACAAGAGAGCAGACAAGTCCGTCGAATATAAAATCTTGCTTTTCAACTCGTGCCGCTTCAAGAGGAATCTGTTCGTAGGTTTCCTGGTGCATAAAGTAGAACATATCACCATCGCGGTAGAGAAACTGGTAAGCATGTGTTTCAATACGGATGGATTCAACATTTTCACCGGATCGGAACGTTTTGTCGATATTTTTTTCGTTAACAACACCTTTCAGTTTTGTACGTACAAATGCCGGACCTTTACCCGGTTTTACGTGCTGAAATTCGGTGATTGTGTAGATTTCTCCATCCATCAGGATGTTTAACCCGTTTCTAAAATCAGATGTACTTATTTTTGCCATAAATGCTTCTATTCAATAAAAATTTTGTTCAAAAATACAGCGGGAGCTGTTCTATAACAAATGATGGATCAGATCTTTTTCGCACATCTTAATAAGTGGTTTAAAAAAAGTACTCTATATGCGGTATGTATGTCTCAATTAATACAGACACGAAATTTACATCTAAAAAATCCCATAAATCGTGGTTCCCAGGATCAGTGCAATCAGTGCGGGGCAAATAAATTTGATGAAAACTTTCCATACGGGCCAAAACCAGTGATTATCTAAATTTTTAAACCCCTGTTCAAGCTCCAGTTTTGCATTTTCTGTTTTCCAGATGTAAGCCAGGAAAATACAGATGATAAATCCGCCCAGTGGTAATCCGATCACACTGAAAATGAAATCGATATCGTCGATGAGGCTCGTGTCAAATGCAATAAAAACAGAAATTAAGGAGATAACTCCGCCAACTAAAATGGCTGCTTTCTTTCTCGATACATTGTGTTCATCTATGATATAGGATGTTGGAACCTCGAGAAGTGAAATGGATGATGTAAGTGCAGCAATGGTTAGCAGCAGAAAGAAAGTGCCACCAAAAATCAGTCCAATTATTCCCCCCATTTCATGGAAAAGTTCCGGAAGAACCTGGAAGATTAGGGCAGGTCCCGCCACCAGTGAGCCTGCATCATCATAAATCACCAACCCTTCTGCTTGTGCCATATAAATGGTAGGCATGATTAGCATACCGGCAAGAAATGCAATTCCAACATCAAATCCTGTCACGTAAGCGGCTGCTTCCGGAATATTTTCTTTCCTGTTCAGATAGGAACCGTACGTGATGAGCGCTCCCATGCCCAGTGAAAGTGAGAAAAACGCCTGCCCCATTGCGGCAAGTATCAGGTCCATATTAATGGCGCTGAAATCAGGAACAAGATACTCCCGTAATCCTGCACCGGCACCCGGCTGAAACATCACATAAACGATCAAAATTACAATAATGACAACAAGCATCGGCATGAGTGTACGAACAGCTTTTTCTATACCCTGACTAATTCCTCCCAGAATTACTGAAATGGTGATCCCCATAAATAACAGGGCAACACCAACATTCAGCCAGCCATTGTCGATATTTGATACCCATTCGGCAAGGGAGAACATGCCAAAATAGTAGAAGATTTGTTCAAAGAAGTAACTGATGGTCCATCCGGCTATCACCACATAGAAGGAGAGGATAGCCACTCCGCAAATCACACACCAAAAACCGGCAAGGGTAAAGATTTTATTACTGCTCAGTGCCTTAAATGCACCAACAGGATTTTTCCGTGTTTTCCGGCCAATACTTAATTCAGCCACCATAACAGGGTAGCCGATAACAAAAACGAGCAAAGCATAGATAAAAAGGAAAGCGGCTCCGCCATTTTCAGCCATCACGGTGGGAAATCGCCAAATATTCCCCAAACCAACAGCCGACCCCGCTGCGGCAAGTATAAATCCAAGTTTTGTGTTCCAGGTGCCCCGGGAATTTGCTGGTGTTGTAGCCAAGTTTTACTCCGTATTCGTATTAAATGGTTCTGTTAATGGTTCTGATGCCTCAACTTCCGGAACAGCATACCACCTTTAGCCGGAACTTCTAAATTTCCGCTTAATATATCAATTGCTTGCGACGATGCCATCTGTTTATTTGCAAGCAGTTCCCATGACCCGGGAGGAAGGGTTACATCAGCGGGATCAGACCAGTTGCCATTTAGAATAATATAGTAATCGAACATATCGCCGGTTGATTTTCCGGAAACCCTGAAGGTTAGCAGCAGCGGGTTGTTGTAGTGGTCGAAACAGATGTCATTGGGTTCCGATTTTCTCAGGGAAGGTGCTTCCTTCCGAATTTTGATTAACCCTTTGTAGTAATCAAAAAGCTCCCGGTTTTGAGCCAGCACATCAAAATTGAGCCAGTTTGTCTCGTTATCTTTCTGATAGCTGTTATGATCCATTTTTCCAATATCCGGATCATCAGCATCGGAAACTGCGATGATTTTTGATCTGCCAAACTCCTGGCCTGCATGAATCATGGTGATTCCCTGGGCACAAAACAGACTGAGTGCTGCCAGCTTTGCGTGCTCCATTTGCTGCTCATCTAATTTATTGAAATCAACCGGATTCTCAATTTTTTGATCCTGTAGTTCAGGCTGCAGTCCGATTCGTATAAAATCGGCAAGCGTATATCCGTCATGACTTTCCAGATAGTTTACGCTGTGCAGCGATGTTTCATACAGCCCGCCATCGGCACCTTTTAAAGTTCCTCTGAAAAGATTTTCAAGGCGGCCTCGTCCGGTTTCGTGCTGCCACTCCGAAAAGATAAAACCACGGTCGTGCTGCGGGTCGGAACCTTTGATGCTGTTTCGGATCCGGTCGTTCCAGGAGGACCAGTTGTGCTCCGAGAAAGCCGATGGAGAGTAGTATCCGCCCCAGGGTTCGGCAATCAGTACAATACCCGGATTAATATCGTGCATTTCCGTGCGGATTACATTCCAGGATTTTTGATCCAGCAGGGCAGCCAGGTCAAAACGGAATCCATCTACATGATACTCTTCAACCCAGTGTTTAAGAGAACTGATAATCAGATCCCGGGCAATAGGCGCTTCTGATTTATATTCGTTTCCGGTTCCGCTCCGGTTCATCAGCTGACCTTTTTCGTTGTACCTCAGGTAGGTATGTGAACATAAATGAGTACACGGATTTAAATCAAAAAGGGAGGTATGATTGTAGACAACATCCATCAAAACGGTAATTCCGTGTTTGTGGAGCTCTTTAACCAATTGTTTAAACTCGGTAACCGACGCTGTTGTCAGACCCGAAATCTTTTCCTCTCGATCAGAAGCAAAGGATGTTTCCGGTGAGTGGAAAAATGAGGTCATGTATCCCCAGTAATTTTCACTGTAGGGATTCCAGGAGTTAAAAAAGCCTTCGGTTGTTTCTTCACCGTAGGGTGGCTCCTGAGGGGCAAATTTCTGGAGGGGCAGAAACTCCACACAGTTTACGCCCAGTTTCTTCAGGTGGGCGATGCCGCCTTTTTGGTTCAGGTCGATGAATTTATTATAAAATCCATCACCTTTCGCACCGCTCGATGGGTGGGCTGTGAGATCCTTAAGGTGAGTTTCGTAGATCACGAGGTCCCTGGGATCATCCGGAAATTGATGCCGGTCGTCTTCCCAGTCAAACGTGTCATTGAATATATAGGATTTTGCCCGCTGATCGTACCGGTTCAGCGTAGTTACATGTTTACTGTAGGGATCGGCAAAAAGCTCCCCTTTATAAGGATTCGTTATTGCAAGTTCTTTGGGGTGTTCTACCCGATAACCGTACCACTTTCCGGTTAGGTCCTCATCAATTGTAAGATGCCAGTAGCCATCAGAATCGATCTGCATCTTCTTTTTAGTTCCATTTTTCTGATCGTACCGGTCAAATATTTCGCAGTGAACACTGCGGGCATCTTTGCAGTAAAAACAGAAATGTGTGGAGTTATCCTGTACCGAAACTCCGGGTGTCTGAATCGTATCGCTTACTTCCATTGTGTAAAAAATCTATGTGACTGGGCTACCGGGTTCAGCCGATGTGGAGACAAAATGGAGAACACCATCTGAATTTTCCCCCATCAAAATCATCCCGTTACTTTCTATACCCATCATTTTTTTTGGAGCGAGGTTGGCTACAACAACCACCGTTTGACCGGTAATTTCATCAGGTTCGAAAAATTCTGAAATACCTGACAAAATGGTTCTTTTTTCAAAGCCAACATCTACTGTTATTTTCAGCAATTTTTTAGATTTCTTAACCTTTTCAGCCTTTAAAATTTTACCTGCACGCAAATCAAGGGACATAAAATCATCGAATGTCGCAGTTTCTTTGAGTGGAGGATAGGAAGATTCTTCAGTTTTGGCTTCAGCGGCCTTCTTTTTGAGTTTTTCTATCTCCCGGTCCACAACATCGTCTTCGATTTTGTTGAAAAGTATCGGCTCATCCGAGAGCAGGTAGCCGGCCGGAACCAGGTGATCATTAATCTGATCCCATGTTGTATTTGCTGGTATCCCAAGCTGTTCACGAAGCAGGTTCATTTTACGAGGCATGACCGGGTGAAATAGCAGGCTAAGTGCTCCGCAGATCTGTGCGCAAACGTAGAGAGTATTGGCGCATTTTTGCGGGGCTTCTTTGCGGGTTTTCCACGGTTCGGTTTCTGTAAAGTATCGGTTACCCGCCCGCGCAAGATTCATGGTTTCGGCTATCGCTTCACGAAACCGGAAATTATCGTATGCAGTTTCTATTTGCTTTTTTTGAACGTCTATTTCATGTAGAGCCTTCTTGTCGGCTTCACTTAAAGATTCAGGTTTTGGAACGGCACCATCAAAAAATCGCTGTGTGAAACTGGTCGCCCTGAATACAAAATTTCCGAGAATATCGGCAAGCTCTCCGTTTATGCGTGCCTGGAAATCTTTCCATGAAAAATCAGAATCTTTAGTTTCGGGCAGAGTTGTGCCCAGAACGTAACGAAGGAGGTCCGGTTCAAACTCTTCCATGTACTCGTCCAGCCAAACGGCCCATCCTTTGGATGTGGATAGCTTCCGGCCTTCGAGATTTAAAAACTCATTGGCCGGCACGTTTTTCGGCAGTACATAATCACCATGCTGCATGAGCATTGCCGGAAACATGATGCAGTGAAAGACAATGTTGTCTTTGCCGATGAAGTGGATAAGGTCGGTTTCTTCATCCTGCCAGTAGGTTTTCCACAGATCCGGTTCGCCGCGTTTTTCAGCCCACTCCTTGGTAGCGGATATATAGCCAATCGGGGCATCAAACCAGACGTAGAGCACTTTACCCGCGGCATCGGGCAGGGGCACTGGAACTCCCCAGGTGAGATCACGGGTGACGGCCCGGTCTTCGAGTCCGCTTTTTAGCCAGCTTTTGCACTGACCGGCTACGTTCGCTTTCCAGTTTTCCCGTGAATCGACCCACTTTTCGAGCTTTTGCTGGAAATCACCGAGAGGCAGATACCAATGTTCAGTTTTTTTCAGGATGGGTGTTTTTCCCGAAATGGCGCTGATCGGGTTGATCAGCTCAGTGGGAGAGAGGGAGGAGCCACATTTTTCACATTGATCGCCATAGGCTTCCGGGTGCCCGCACTTCGGACATTCCCCTTTAACGTATCGGTCCGGTAAAAACATCGAGGCATCATCATCATACAGCTGCTCTTCTGTTTTCTTTTTGAATAACCCCTGATCATGAAGAGTTTTAAAAAACGCCTGGGAGGTTTCCTTATGCGTAGCTGAACTGGTTCGGCCGTAATAGTCAAAATCAATTCCAAACTGCTCAAAAACCTGCTTATTCATGGTGTGAAATTTATCCACTACCTGCTGGGGTGTGATCCCTTCTTTTTCGGCTGCAATGGTAATGGGTACACCATGTTCATCAGAACCACAAATATGGAGTACATCTCTTCCTCTTAGCCGCAGATAGCGGGTGTAAAGATCAGCCGGTAAATAAGCTCCTGCAAGATGGCCAAGATGAATCGGTCCATTTGCATACGGTAGAGCAGATGTTATCAGTGTGCGTTTAGACATATAAATATTTTCCTATCATTAAGGCGCCGAAAATAACGTGAAACAGACTAATTTACCAATTTGAAGGTACAACTTTATCGATTTGTTTTCTGCTCGAACAGGTTCAGAAATCCATAAAGCGCAACACCACAGGCTACAGATACATTTAATGAATGTTTCGTGCCATATTGCGGTATTTCAACAGAGCTGTCGAGAAGAGGCAGAAAATCGTCATCGATGCCGGTGACTTCATTTCCAAGCACAAGAACAATTTTAGGTGAGGGCATTTCAAACCGGTTCAGAATAACGCTTTGGTCTGTTTGTTCAAGACCGGTGATGTGATAACCGTCATTCTTTAAGAGCTGAGCACTTTCGGCCGGATTTTGAACTGTACTCCATGGGATATGCTCTTCAGCGCCAATCGCTGTTTTGGTGATCTCTGGCCGGGGTGGGGTTGGTGTGTATCCTGAAAGCAGTAACCGGCTCACACCAAAAGCATCCGCATTCCGGAATGCAGCCCCCACATTGTGAAGGCTTCGGATGTTGTGAAGCCACAGAATGAAGTGGGAGCCAAGCGGTGTGCTTCGATTCTGGTTATCCTCTAAAATTCTTCGTGTGGATCGTTTTCGCAAATGAAGCTGAAATCTTTAATCATTAAAAATTGGGGTTGGGAAACAGCGTGGAACACCTTATTTTCTTAGTCTGTAAAAAATATGGATTAAGGAAGAAAATGGCAGTTGTCAGAACTGCTTTTTTTATTTTTAAAAATCGAAGAATTGTAAGGTAAACCGAATTGACGGAAGTATGAAGAAAAATTATTTATCGAAAGAAGGGTACGAAAGGCTTGATAATGAGTTACGGGATCTGAAAACACGCGGAAGAAGAGAGATAGCTGAGGAGATTGCCGAGGCAAGAGCCAAAGGCGATCTAAGCGAAAATGCTGAATATGATGCCGCTAAAGAAGCTCAGGGGCATCTTGAATCCCGCATAGCAGAGCTTGAAAATACCCTCGCAACGTCCAGTATTATTGATGAGAAGAATATCGACGACACAAAAGCGTACCTTCTCTCAACAGTTACCATCTTAAATCATAATACGAATAAAGAGATGCAGTATACGCTGGTCTCGAAAGATGAGGCAGATTTTAAAGCCAAAAAAATATCTGTCGATTCCCCCATTGGTCAGGCTATTCTCGGAAAAGAAGTTGGAGATGTTGTAGAAGCAGATGTGCCGGCCGGCAAACTTAAACTTGAAATCAAAAAAATAGAGCGCAGATAGAATGAAAATTGCAGTTATTGGAACGGGATATGTTGGATTGGTAAGCGGTACATGTTTTGCTGATAGCGGAAATGAGGTAACATGTGTGGATATCGATGCTGATAAAGTTCAGCTGATGCGCGAAGGCACAGTTCCCATCTACGAACCGGGACTAAACCGTGTCTTCGATCGTGCAATCCGGGAAAAACGCCTGAAATTCACAACGAACCTGGAAGAAGCGTTTGAAACTGCAGAGATTATTTTTCTTTGTCTGCCCACACCTCCGGGAGCCGACGGCCAGGCAGATCTGAGTTTTGTTCTTAATGTAGCTGATGAGCTTGGAGACCTGTTTGAGTCTCATCCGGGATATCGTGTAGTGGTAAACAAGAGTACCGTGCCGGTGGGAACCGCCGATAAAGTCCGAGAAAAAATTGCGGCTAAAACCGACCAGGAATTCGATGTAGTATCCAACCCGGAATTTCTCAGGGAAGGCGCTGCTGTTGAAGATTTTATGAAACCTGAGCGAGTTGTTGTAGGAACAAGAAGCGAAAAAGCGGCTGAGGTTATGACTCGTTTGTACGAGCCCTTTGTTCGAAGCGGAAACCCGATTATTGTGATGGATGAGCGTAGTTCTGAGCTCACTAAATACGCGGCGAACGCCATGCTTGCTACAAAAATCACATTTATGAACGAGATCGCTAATGTATGCGAAACTGTTGGAGCTGACGTGGATAACGTCCGCCGGGGCATCGGAACTGATTCTCGTATCGGGAAACGTTTTCTGTTTGCCGGAATCGGTTACGGCGGAAGCTGCTTTCCTAAAGACGTTCAGGCAATTCACTATACGGCCGAACAGAATGGATACAATTTCCAGATCCTGGACTCCGTGATGAAAGTCAACGAAAAGCAGAAAGTATCTATCGTTCAGAAAATGAAGGATTATTACGGCGAATCGCTGAAAGATAAAACGGTTGGTATCTGGGGATTAAGTTTTAAACCGGAAACCGATGATATCAGAGAGGCACCCTCACTTTACATCACTAAAGAACTTGCCGAAATGGGTGTGAAAATGAAAGCCTACGATCCTGAAGCTGTTGATACGTTTAAAGCTGCTTTATCAGAAGAAACACTTAAGCAGATAACATTTGAAGAAGATCGCGATAGCGTGATTGAAGGTGTGGATGCCCTTGTAATTTGTACGGAATGGAATGAATTCCGCCGGCCTAACCTCGAAAATTTCACAAAAAAAATGAATTCACCCGTAATTTTTGATGGCCGTAATCTCTATGGTCTGGATCGTGCTGAAGAGGCCGGTCTGACCTACTTTAGCGTGGGCAGAAGAACCGTCGGCGCTAATCATAAGCAGATCAACTGACGGTTTTAAATTTCACTAAGAAAACACTTTTAAAATATGGCCAAGAAAAGAGTTCTTATCACCGGCGGATGCGGCTTTTTGGGTTCACACCTGTGTGACAGGTATCTGAAAGAAGGATATCAGGTTATCTGTATGGATAACCTTTTAACCGGTTCAGCGGAAAATATTGCTCATTTGATCGGTAATGAAGATTTTGAGTTCATCAAACACGATGTAACCAACTTTATTTACGTGCCGGGCGAGCTCGATCTTGTACTTCATTTTGCATCACCGGCGTCACCGATTGACTATCTTGAAATGCCGATTCAGACTCTCAAAGTGGGTTCACTCGGAACTCACAAGGCACTCGGACTTGCCAAAGAAAAAAATGCAAGGTTTCTGCTGGCATCCACAAGTGAGGTGTACGGAGATCCGCTGAAACATCCGCAGAATGAAGATTACTGGGGAAATGTTAACCCGATTGGATTTCGCGGAGTGTATGATGAAGCCAAGCGTTTTGCAGAAGCAATGACGATGGGCTACCACCGCTATCATAATCTCGAAACGCGTATTGTTCGGATTTTCAATACGTATGGTACGCGAATGCGTTTAAAGGATGGCCGTGCGCTGCCAACCTTTATGCGGCAGGCGCTGAAAGGTAACCCGATCACCGTATTTGGTGATGGTTCTCAAACCCGGTCATTTACATATGTGGATGACTTGGTAGAAGGAATCTTCCGGCTTTCGCAAAGTGACGAGGTAGAACCGGTGAACATTGGAAATCCACAGGAAGTTACGATTCTTGAGTTTGCCAAAGAGATCATCAAACTAACCGGAAGCAAGAGTGAAATTGTACATGAAGAGCTGCCGGATGACGATCCAAAAGTTCGTCAGCCCGACATTTCCAAAGCAAAACGTGTATTAGACTGGGAGCCGACAGTGGATCGTATCGATGGCCTCAGGAAAACACTCGCCTACTTCAAAGAGAAGGTTGATAAAAGCAATGGCTAAAAAAAAACTCATCGATCTTTATCTTTACAGAATAAAGAACAATAACGTTGAGTTTCTGCTGTTCAAACGGTCAAGTGGTAAGATTTACGAAGGGCAGTGGAGAATGATTGGCGGGAAAGTGAAGCCTGATGAAACCCGCTGGCAGGCTGCCCTCCGCGAACTGAAAGAGGAGACGGGCCTTAAGCCCCTGCACTTCTGGACAGTGCCAAGCATTAACCAGTTTTACGAGCAGAGCAGCGATACAATCCACAGTATTCCCGTTTTTGCTGCAGAAATCGATGCCAGCCCCGGAATCAGCCTCGATGATGAACATTCCGAATACAGGTGGATTAACCCCGACAACGCTTCAGATTTTATTCAATGGCCGGAACAAATTCGACTCATCAAGCTTACAAGTCAACTTATCAACACAAATCGAATCCTGGAAGATTGGCGCGTTCCCTTACCCTGATTTTTACCGCACTATTGGTTCTTACCTTCAGTTTTTCTGTCACTGATGCTGATGCGCAGTATGGAGGCTCCAGTTACGAAATTATCCCCGCACCGGACCTCTGGTATAACGACGTTGACGGAATCCGGGTGGGTGTTCGGTTTCAAGGCCAAGTACCGGGATCGTTTGAAGATGGTCCGCACCGGCTGGATGCCGGAATATGGCTTGGCCTTTGGTTTCCATCACTTCCGGTATCATATTATTTAAGTTTTACGGAACCCATTCCTGCGTGGTCTGATTTTGGGAGTGAAGCCAGTATTCAGGCAATTTCTTCCATCAGAACCGGGTACCACAATCACGGACTGGGGTTTAATAAACGCTGGCAGCAAGGCTTTGATGAACGTAAATTCAGAGAGTTTTCATTTCGAACCGCTTGGGAAAATCGTTTTGATGATGAGTATGTGCCATTTCCAATTATTTGGAGTGATGACGATAAGTGGCTGGCGCAGAGCACTTTTCTGCTTCAGGATGAAAATCGATTTGGAAATTATACGTTCAGGCTCACCGGTACCTATCAGTTGCTGGATGAATCCTATCAGCAAATTGAATCTTCGGTAACTCAGCGAATACCATTTAACGAAAACTGGGGATTGAGAATGCGTGGATTTTTTGGAGCTGCATCTTCATCAACAGCACCAGAATATTTGTATGGCAGAAGCTCAGCACCCGCAATTCAATGGATGAATAATGGACTTACCCGTGCAAAAGGAACCATACCACAGCCATGGATGGAATCGGGAAATTGGCAAATTGCCGGGGGAGCAAATTTAAGAGGATATGCCGGGCAGGATGTGGATCGTTTAATGGATGAGAATGCATCACCATTTCTGTTAAACTCAATCGTAAGTCTGAATACCGAACTTGATTACCCGAACCCGATCGGCAGTCTGTTCAGACAAATACCCTACCTGGCAGATTTTCTCCGTTTTCGATCGTATCTTTTTCATGATATTGGAACTTCACCGGGTCTTGTAGCAAATGAGACGGACGAAGTTTTTGCAAATGCGGGAGCTGGCTTTTCTCTCTCGTTAAATATTCCCGATTATCTTGGAAAAAACCGGGGATTTGTATTTCGATATGACATTCCATTCTGGCTCTCTCAACCGGGGAGCGAAGATCACTTCAAGTACAGAAGTTTGTTCGCTTTTGGTGCGGTGATTTCTTTTTAAACAGGTAACACCATGATTTTTCACCGGATATTATTATGTGGATTATTGTTGGTTATTGCATCAGCATGCACAACCAGTAAGTGGACTGTTGTGGATGAACATGCAATAAATCCAGCCGAAAGTGCTGAAGTAGTCGCTGTATCTGAGCTATTACTGGCAGAGGAATTGCCAACGATTGAAAATCCGGTTCTTACGTTATCTCCCTATAGGGTTGAGCAGCGTGAATACACAGAAAGAATTCAAATACAGCGGATGGTGCAGGAGTACAGGCCAAAATGGGGATTTGCCGTTCTTGCCGCAGCCGGTTCGGTACTCTCATTTACTGCTGCGAACAGCGGATATCTCATCTCCTCACCCTCGACGACACAGCAGGTTTCATTGAATGCAGTAGGTGTCTTTTTGGGGACACTGGCGGCCACTAATCTACGGGAATCCGGAGACCCCATTCAAACCGATGAGTCCCGTTTTCTCCGGCAATCTGGCACCGATCTTCGAACTGATACGCTTTCAATTCAGCAAACGATCGACCAAACAGCATCAATATCGGTTCTTGTAGACGATGAGGAGGTTTTTTACGATTCAACGGTACAACTTTCAGGCAACAAGATTGAACTAAATCTCGGTGCTCTTGCAGCGGAATTTAGCGGCACAATCATGGAAAGTTCTACTGTCACTGTAACGTCTGAGCTGGATGGTAATGCTTCCGTGCACACCATTGATGTTCTCGATTTTATGGAGCACAGATTTATTATTCAGGATCCGGTTGCACAACTGCGCAGCAGTCCAACCATCACACAGGATAATATAATTGCTGAATTAGGTGAGGGCAGTTCATTGAAGCAGTTGGAATTGCATGATGATCAATGGGTTCGGGTTGAATACGGATCGGTTGAAGCGTATGCATTGAGAACCGCGGGTGAAACAGCTTTACGATCAACTGCAGAAAGCGGACCCGCACTTTTGGTTGAGCTGAGTGATATCCCGTTCGGAGAAATTGACGTTGAAAATTCATTACCCATTCTGAAATCAAATAATCCCAACGACCGGGCTATTGTGATTTCGGGCAATCGAAATAATCTGGCTGGAATCCGGCAGTACACCGAGCGGGATGCGCGGTTATTTCGTCATTATATGAGAACTTCGCTGCGAATGGAAAACGATCAGATCATTGAATTAGAAAGCCCCGGATTATCTGAATGGCCAAATGAACTACAGTTTTGCAGAAATCTTACCGGCGGATCAGTTGTGGTCTATCTATCCGGATTTGCCCGTTATCCGTCAGATGATAGTGATCAGCAAATGGTGATGTATCATCTTGATGAAGATGGTAACGAGGAGACTTTACCGCTGTATCATGTTATGGAAGAACTGGCCCGTTGCGGAGCTGAAAAACTGTTTGTGTTTGTTGACCTTGAATATGTTCGTGAGGGTGAAGAAGGGCGAATGATCACACAGCTGAATGGGAACAGCAGGAGGCAGCAACAACTCGCAAACCGGCTGCTTGAACGTTTTCCAAATGCCTTTGTTCTTTTTGGTAACCGCGTTGGGCAGCGCTCTTCACTATACAGAGGCTCGGTAGAAGAGGATATGAGACACCATCTATTTCCATACTATCTTGCTGATGCACTTAAGCAAAGGCGAACCCGGATGTCCGACCTCTTCAGGCATCTCGAAAATAACGTAGATTATACGTCGAGAAGACTACACGACCGGCCGCAGGAAGTTCAGGGATTTGGAAACTTCATGCTTGATATCTCGCAATGATGAGTGGCTGGATTTACATCCTTCTAAGTTCAGTTTGTTCCGTTGCCATTGCCCATTTTTTAAAAGCCGCAGAGTTTAAGAAACTGGATACTGTTAAAGTTCTTACGGTAAACTACGTCATCGCGGCTTGTATAGCATTTCTAACTCCTTCCGGTGCTGAGATTCCCTCAAATATATCGGAACAAATTCCGGCCCTTCTGCTTGCTGCACTGGTCGGTGTGATATTCATCGCCAACTTTTTTATTTACAGTAAATCTGTTAGCAAAAACGGTGTAGGGATCAGCGTAGCGGCGATGCGGATATCTCTTTTGATTCCCGTGTTGCTCTCAACAATCTGGTATCTTGAGCCGCTTGAAACCCGACAGTGGATTGGGATTGGATCCGTATTTATTGCGCTCTTTCTCCTTCTGCCAAATAAGAGAAAAATGATTCGTGAACCGCTTAGTGCCGCCTGGCTTCTGGTCTTATTGTTTGTAGGAACAGGACTTGGAGACGGTTCTTTGAAAATATTCGAGGTAGAGTTTTTATCTTTGGTTTCTAAAGAACAGTTTATGGGAACGGTATTTTTAAGTTCTACAGTAGTCGGTTTAATTGTGATATTTGCTAAAGGAAAGTTTAAGTTTACCAGGCAGGAACTGCTGCTTGGCGCACTGATTGGCGTTCCCAATCTATACTCCGCAATTTTCTTAATCGAGGCACTTGAACGAATGAACGGCGCTGTTGTATACAGTACCATCAATATTCTGACAGTGCTGGGGGCAACACTACTTGGAATGATTCGGTGGGGGGACAGTCTGACCGTATTTCAATGGACGGGTATAGCAGCTACAATCATATCAATTCTACTATTAGTTTCATGAAAGATTCCATCTTACAACAGATTCTTACTACAAGTTCGCAATTAAATAAAAAAATTGTATTTCCGGAAGCCGGTCGTGATCCGCGTGTATTACATGCGGTGTCGCACCTGACTTCAACAGGTGCAGCCGTGCCAGTTCTGATAAGTGAAGCTGGAAGTGTAGAAGCACTTGCTGATGCCGAAAATATTGAGTTGCCGGATGATATCCGCATCATTAATGCTGATGATAAACAGGGACTTAAAGAAAGAACTGTTTTTTTTGAAAAGAAGTTAAGTCATAAAAATCCAACGAAAGACCAGATTCTGCTGCTTGCTAAAAACCCGTTAATGATAGCAGGCTGGCTGGTTGCCACAGGTCAGGCCGATGGCGCTGTGGCCGGATCCATTGCGTCCACTGCTGATGTCATTCGTGCATCGATTCGCACGATAGGTACGTCAGAGGGTGCAAAACTGGTTTCAAGTACATTTCTGATGGAACTGACTGATGGACGCGTGCTCACGTATGCTGATTGCGGTGTCGTTCCATATCCCGATTCAGAGCAGCTGGCGGATATCGCAATATCTTCCGGGGAGACACACCGGAAGTTAACCGGTCAGGATCCGAAAATTGCCTTTCTTTCATTCTCTACGAAAGGAAGTGCTGATCATGAACGGGTTGATCTGGTGCGTGAAGCGCTGTTTCTGGCTAAAAAGAAAAAAAATGAGTGGGCGATGGATGGCGAACTTCAATTTGATTCTGCTTTTGTGCCGGATGTTGCCAGGAGAAAATCCCCCGATTCAGAAGTTGCCGGCCAGGCGAATGTTTATATTTTTCCAAACCTTGATGCAGGGAATATCGCTTACAAAATCACCGAAAGAGTAGGAGGGGCTACCGCTATTGGCCCGATCCTCCAGGGACTTGCAAAACCTTACATGGATCTATCCCGCGGCTGCTCCAAAGAAGACATTTTCTATGCCGCGTGTATCGCATCTGTTTTATCCGATTCGTAGAGATATCTTGGATGTGTGCCTTTGTCCGTCCCTCAGATATGGTATTTCTCAGGACTCAAAAGTGGTTCGGGTTCAGCGGTTGGTTTTGACTTATCATCCGGCCCGGAAATGATCGAACAGAAATACCATGTCTTGGATTGGTGCCTTTGCCCGTAACTCAGATATGGTATTTCTCAAGGCTCGGAAGTGGTTCGTGTTTAGCGGTTGGTTTTGAGTCATCATTCTGCAAGGAAATGAACAAACAGAAATACCATATCTTGGATTGGTGCCTTTGCCCGTCGCTTAGATATGGTATTTCTCAGGGTTCGAAAGTGGTTTGGGTTCAGCGGTTGGTTTTGACTCATCATTCGGCCCGGAAATGATCGAACAGAAATACCATATCTCTTTTCGCTTCTGGTGATAACTGCGGGCAATAGCATATATCAGTAAACTCAATTAGCTGAAAATGAAGGGATTGCGGATATTCGAACAGTTCTGAGAAAGGCTTTAAAGCGGGGAATAATTTGCTTATCTTTATTCATTCCAAATAAGGATAAGGCAATTTTGAATGCCCGGTCCTGAACGTGCAGTAATGATGTTGTGTTCAGCAGTAAGATAGATTAAACAACTCAATTTTTAAAATTTCTGAATTTATGAGTGAGACTAAAGAATTAGAAACAATGATCGGTGAAGAGTATAAATATGGTTTCACCACCGATGTTGAATATGATGAATTCCCGAAGGGTTTGAATGAGGATATTGTTCGAAAGATTTCAGAAATAAAAGAAGAGCCGGAGTGGATGACAGAGTTTCGGCTGAAATCTTTCAGGGCATGGAAAGAGATGACAGAACCAGACTGGTTCAATGCTACCTATGAAAGCCCGAAATTTGATGAAATCCAGTACTACTCATCGCCCAAGGATAAACCAAAGGTCGACAGCCTGGATGACATCGATCCAAAAATCAAAGAAACATACGACAAGCTGGGAATTCCACTTGAAGAACAGAAAATGTTGTCTGGTGTTGCTGTGGATGCGGTATTTGACAGTGTTTCGATTTTTACCACATTCAAAGAAAAACTTGCTGAAGCCGGCGTGATTTTTTGCTCAATCTCAGAGGCGATTCAGAAATATCCCGAACTTGTGAAAAAGTATATGGGATCGGTAGTTCCAGCGCGTGATAACTTCTATTCCGCACTGAATTCCGCAGTGTTTTCTGATGGTTCGTTCTGTTACGTGCCAAAAGATACCATCTGCCCGATGGAACTCTCTACATATTTCCGTATCAACAACATGGATTCCGGTCAGTTTGAGCGAACGCTGATTATTGCTGAAGAGAATAGTCATGTGAGCTACCTCGAAGGGTGTACCGCGCCGATGTATGATAAAAATCTTCTTCACGCAGCAGTTGTTGAGCTGGTTGCCATGGATAATGCAGAAATCAAGTACTCCACAATTCAGAACTGGTACGCCGGTGATGAAGATGGAAAAGGCGGTATTTATAATTTTGTAACCAAGCGTGGTCTTTGCAAAGGTGACAATTCTAAAATCTCATGGACTCAGCTTGAGACCGGTTCAGCCGTAACGCTCAAATACCCAAGTGTGATCATGAAAGGTGACAACTCCGTGGGTGAGTTTTTCTCCGTGGCCGTTACAAACAAAAGGCAGCAGGCGGATACCGGTACGAAAATGATCCATATCGGGAAAAACACAAAGAGCACAATTATCTCGAAAGGGATTTCTGCCGGGAAATCAAACAACAGTTATCGCGGTGAGGTGAAGATCAGTAAAAAAGCAGAGAATGCGCGTAACTACTCACAGTGCGACTCTATGCTGATTGGTCAGACCTGCGGAGCTCATACGTTCCCTTACATTGAATCTGCCAACCCAACAGGGAAAATTGAGCACGAAGCGACAACCTCTCGTGTAGGAGAAGATCAGATCTTTTACCTGCAGCAGCGGGGCTTAAGTGAAGATGATGCCATTTCGCTGATCGTGAATGGTTTCTGTAAGGAAGTGTTGAAAGAGCTGCCAATGGAATTTGCGGTTGAAGCCAATAAACTTCTTGGAATTAAGCTTGAAGGAAGTGTTGGCTAAGTAGTTCTCCCAAAGCAAACAGGGAAAGTTTAAGATTGAAATCGTTTCAGGATTGAACCGGAACCTCAAAACTAATTTAATTATGAGACTCCGGCTGAAGTTCTGAACGACACAAAAGTATTAAATACAAACAAAACCAAATCGTAATAAAAGTGTTAGAAATTAAAGATTTACACGTTGTAGTAGAGGGTGAAGATACAGAGATCCTCAAAGGAGTGAACCTCAAAATCAACAAAGGAGAAATCCATGCCATCATGGGACCAAACGGAAGCGGGAAAAGTACGCTTTCAAAAGTGGTTGCCGGTCATCCCGAATACGAAGTAACCAAAGGTGACATCCTTTATAATGGCGAAAGTATTCTCGAACTCGATCCGGATGAGCGGGCGCATGCAGGAATCTTTCTTGCATTCCAGTATCCTGTTGAAGTTCCGGGCGTGACCAACACTACGCTTCTGCGTGAATCGTACAATACGATCGCAGCTTCCCGTGGCCGTGAAGAACTCGATCCCCTGGAATTTGAAGATTATATCCAGGATAAACTCGAACTCGTGGGTATGAACCCCGAATTTTTGCAAAGAAGTGTGAATGCCGGGTTTTCAGGCGGTGAGAAGAAAAGAAATGAAATCTTTCAAATGGCCGTACTGAGGCCGCAACTCTCTTTTCTTGATGAAACGGATTCAGGACTCGATATCGATGCACTGAAAATTGTATCAGAAGCGATTAATCAGCTTCATGGCGAAGAAGATTCCGTTGTACTGGTAACACATTATCAGCGTCTGCTCAATTACATTGAACCCGATTTTGTACACGTAATGATCGGCGGAAAAGTAGCGAAATCCGGTGATAAAGATCTTGCTCTGAAACTTGAAGATCAGGGTTATGACTGGCTGAATGCATATGCAACTGTAAACGGAGAGGGGAAGTAATGGCACATCCTACACAGGTTGAACCATCATTTTTGCACGAGCTGGCAAAATACGCGCCGGATGTCGAGAGTGCGTTTATGAGAAAAATACGGGAACAGAGTCTTGTGAAACTGAACTCTACACCATTTCCCACACGGAAAATGGAAGACTGGCAGTTTACCGACCTCAAACCGATTACCCGGACTGAATACGTAACAAAGTCCGAAGCCGGGCTTAAACCAGCGATTGACGTAGAAAAATATTTTATCCCTGAATCAGACAGAAGTCGTCTCGTATTTATAAACGGACAGTACCAGGAGAAATATTCTTCCATCGGCGGACTCGGAAACGGAGTTACTGTAGGAAATTTATCTGATCATCTGGAAGACAAAAACGTTCAGGAATACCTGAATACTCTGGTAGATTACGAAAACGACCCATTTGTGGAGTTTAACGGTTTGATGTTTACCGATGGCGTATTCATTCACCTCGAAAAAGAGGCCAGGGCAGAAGCACCCATTCACGTCCTCAATCTCTATACCGATTCCAGCAAACCGTATGTGGCTACACCGCGTATGCTGGTTGTTGCTGAAGAAGAATCAGATGTTACAATTATAGAAGATCATATCGGACTGGCGGACAACAGCTATCTCACGATTCCTGTTTGTGAAATCAAGGTGAAAAAAGGTGCGCATATTCATCACGCCCGGATTCAGCGCGACAGCCTGAGTGCCGTTCATGTTTCCCGGCCGATCGCTTATGTTGAAAAGAATTCAGAATATCACTCCTACACCATCACACTCGGAGCAAAACTCACAAGAAATGAGCCGAAAGTGATTCAGGAGGATGAAGAAGTTGATTTTACACTCGACGGACTGGTATTGATTGATGGCGATCAGATCGCGGATACACATTCCACAATGGATCACAAATTTTCTCATGCCGAGAGCCATCAGCTTCACAAAGTTGTGGTGAATGGTAATGCTCACAGCATTTTCAACGGAAAGATTTTCGTTCGGCGTGATGCACAGAAAATTGATTCATTCCAGGAAAACCGGAACCTGCTTCTTTCACGAGACGGATTGGTAAATACCAAGCCGCAGCTCGAAATTTTTGCCGATGACGTGCTCTGTTCACACGGTGCAACCATTGGTCAGCTCGACCCGGAAGAGGTGTTTTACCTGCAGAGCCGGGGAATGACCGAGCAGAAAGCGAAAGAGGTTTTAACCTACGCTTTTGCACTGGAAACAATTGAAAACATTAAAGTTGATTCAGTCCACAAATTACTGATCGACGAAGTGTACCGTTATACAAAAGCAAACAACGTTGCCAAGGTAACTGCATGAGTGAACTTGTGACCTCCATACCGACTAAAGTCGATTTTGATAAGATCCGGGAAGATTTCCCGGTTCTATCACAACAAGTAAACGGGCATCCGCTTGTTTACCTCGACAATGGTGCGTCCAGCCAGATGCCAGCGATGGTTGCTGACAGGCTGGATCATTACCACCGGTATGAGCACGCCAATGTGCACAGAGGAATTCACACACTCAGTCAGAAAGCAACCGATGCGTATGAACTGACCCGTAAAAAAGTTCAGGAATTCATCAACGCACGGCATGTTGATGAAATCGTCTACACGACGGGCACAACCGATTCCATCAACCTGGTTGCACACTCTTTCGGTACGAAGTTTTTTGAAGAGGGTGATGAAATTATTCTCAGCCAGATGGAGCATCACGCCAATATTGTCCCCTGGCAGATGATCGCCGAACGAACCGGTGCCGTTATCAAGGTAATCCCGGTGGATGACACCGGCGAACTCGATATGGAGGCTTACAAGTCACTTCTATCATCAAAAACAAAAATGGTAGCGGTTATTCATGTATCAAACGCACTGGGTACGGTAAATCCGGTGAAAGAGATCACGGATTTGGCCCACGAACAGAATGCTAAAGTTCTGATTGACGGAGCTCAATCTGTTCCGCATCAGCCGGTTGATGTACAGGATATAGGGTGTGATTTTTTCGCTTTTTCTGCACACAAGATGTGTGGCCCAACCGGGTTTGGAATCCTGTACGGAAAGAAAGAGCTGCTGGATCAAATGCCACCCTACAGAGGCGGCGGAGACATGATCGATAAGGTGAGCTTTGAAGAGACCACATACAACGTAACTCCCTTTAGATTTGAGGCCGGAACACCGCCCATTTCCGCAGGAATTGGTCTCAGTACCGCAATTGATTATCTCAACAAAATCGGGATGGATCAGATTGCAGCGCGCGAACATGAGATTGTCTCTTACGCATACAATAAACTCCAAAAAATTGACGGCTTACGGTTTATCGGGGATTCCGAAAACAGAGCCTCGGTAATCTCATTTGTGTTTGATGATATACATGCATCGGATATGGGAACCTTGCTCGATAAAAGAGGCATCGCCGTGCGGACAGGTCACCATTGTGCCCAACCCACTCTGAGAAGATTTAATGTACCGGCAACTACACGGGCATCGTTTTCATTTTATAATACGAAAGACGACGCAGACCGCCTGGTTGATGGAATTGAGTATGTGAAAACATTTTTTGACTGAACCGATATCTGAAACGACTTTTTGTAACTTAGAATAGCTTTTTATTATGCCTAAAATTAAAGAAATAGAGCGTACACCGAACCCGGATGCCATGCGATTTGTGCTGGGTGAACCCCTTACGAATGGTGTTACGAAATCGTTTGAAAATAGTGGAGAAGCCGAGCATGATGAACTGGCAAAAGCACTGTTCAATATTGATCACGTAATTAATGTCTATTATGTAGATAAATACATCACGGTCACACAAGATGGCAAAGAGGTCTGGTCTGATCTTCTGCGCAAACTCGCACCACCCATTCGCGAAGCAACACCGCAGCTTGATATTGAAGAAGATGCCGAAGTTCATGCATCCAAAGAAGTGCAGGAAACAGACGATCCGCGGCTTCAGCAAATCAACCAGATGCTTGATGAACAGGTACGTCCATACCTGCTTGCTGATGGCGGCGGTTTGAAAATTATTGGCCTGGATGGAAACCGGCTGAAAGTTCACTACCAGGGAGCTTGCGGTACATGTCCGACGGCTACATCCGGAACACTCTACGCAATTGAAAGTATGGTCAAGCGAATCGATCCCGAAATTCAGGTAATATCCGTTTAGGAGAATTATGTCTATCACAATTACCGAACGAGCAGCCCGGCGGATCGAAGAGATCCGCCAAAGTCAAAATCACCCGGATGACACGCCACTGCGGGTTTCTGTAGTTAGTGGTGGCTGCTCAGGGCTCACGTATGATCTCGACTTCGACGCCGGTCAAACCGAAAAAGAAGGGGATAAAATCTTTGAGGATGACGGTGTTAAGCTGATCGTGGATATGAAGAGTTTTCTCTACCTGGCCGGTACCAGGCTCGATTATACCGATGGACTGGAAGGGCAGGGGTTCCATTTCTACAATCCAAATGCTACCCGTACTTGCTCCTGCGGAGAATCTTTCTCCCTCTGATTCTGCTCTTTTTATACTCGCGACATTTCATTCGACTCCATTCTCCAACCTGAATAACACACGTTTGAACACTAAGTAAAATGTCTGAAATTGTAAACAAAGTTAAACAGTCTAAGCTCGAAACCGTCGACCTTGAAAAGTTTGCGGAAGGAATTACGATCGCCGAATTTGATCTGAAGGATTATCTTTTCAAAGAGATGATCCTGAAAGAAAAAGAGTTCCGCGAAAAACTGAAGGAGCACGACTGGTCGCAATACGACGGGAAATTTCTAACCGTACAGTGCTCAACAGATGCAATCATTCCAAAATGGGCGTATATGCTCGTCGTTCAGCACGCGCAGGATCACGCTCAAAACGTACTATTTGGAAGCCGTGAGGACGCACTTCGCCAGATATTCAGGGAGAAACTCGACCTGGTAGACTGGACCAAATATGAAGACCGATTTGTGCTGCTGAAAGGATGCAGCAAGATGGATGTTCCCCCGGATGTTTACATGTATGCGACTAAAAAACTGCTTCCCCACGTTCGAAAATTGATGTACGGTGAGGCGTGCTCGAACGTACCGGTTTATAACAGGCCGAGAAAGTAAAGCGGGGAGCAAGGTTCAGGGTTCAAGATTCAAGGTTCCAGTTACACAGTCTCAAGGGACATGAAACAAGATTTATCGCCAAAAACGTATCGGTTTTTTTGAATCACTGATCTCACGCTTTTCTATCCCATGCGTGAGAGATTTTTGTAGCTTTGACCCTGAGCTTTGAACCATGTTTGTTATCTTTCCTGCACCCTGAACTGAACCTTACCCATTGCGTGAAATCTGCCTGATATCCGCAAGAACACCAGCAGCCGTTACCTCTTTACCGGCTCCCGGGCCCTGAATAATCAATGGCTGATGATCGTACCGTTTCGTTTGGATCTGTATGATGTTGTTGGTTCCGTAAAGTCTGGCCACCGGAGAATTAATGTCAATTTCCTGCGGGCCAACCTTAATTCCGCGCTCGGTCATTTTTCCGATATATCGAACTGTTTTTCCTTTTTCTTTAAGCGCTTCAAGCCGATCAGACCACTCGTTATCAAATTCACTCAGACGTTTCAGGAACGTTGCAGAGTCTACATCACGCAGTGCTTTTGGTGTGATGGGTTCAACGTCAAGATCCTCCCGCTCAATCGGGAAACCGCTCACGCGTGACAGAATCATCATTTTTCTTGCAACATCTTCACCGGAAAGATCGTCCCGCGGATCCGGCTCAGCATAACCAAGCTGACGCGCCTGGATGACGGTCTCACTAAACGGTTTGCCGGCATCAAGCTGCGAAAAAATATAGGTCATGGTGCCCGACAGAACGCCGCTGATCTCAGAAATCCGGTCACCGCTCTTCACCAGGTCTTTTACAGTGCGAATCACAGGCAGGCCGGCCCCGACATTGGTCTCATATTGAAAGGATACATCATTCTCATCGGCTGTTCGCTGCAGAAGATTGAAATAGGCCTGTTTCCGCGTATTTGCCAGTTTACTTGGGGTAACAACATGAATTCCTTTTTTGAAAAGGCGGATATAGAGGCCGGCTACTTCATGATCGCCGGTTGCATCAACAAAAACCAGGTTTCTGTCAGGATGCGGATGCAGTTTCTCAATGATTTTTTCCCAGTCTCGGAGAACTCCTTCAGCGAGCGACTGCCTGTTGATGATCTCATCTCCTGATTTGGTCCATAATGTTCTGGACCGGTTACAAACCCCGATAATCCGAAAATGTTCTTTGTCTGAAAGTGAATGGATCTGTCGGATTAGCGTACCGCCGACTGCTCCGATGCCCGCTATGAAAAGATCTGTTTTGGCCTGTTTTTCCAGGTATACCGGTTGTGAACTGCTAATTGCTGCAAAGTTGCTCATAGGTTTAGTAGGTAAGAATCGACTGTATTTCTTTGAAAGGTTTAATAATGTTGTGGAGTTGTTCAAATTCAATCAAAAACGCATCGTGGCCATAATCGGATTCTATAACGTGCAGTCTGCCATTTGGAAGACGTTTTACAAGCTCTTCCTGCTCATCAAGAGGGTAGAGGTGGTCGGAAGTCACTCCAATGACCTGTACCGGAATTTCGACGCGGTTCAGAACCTGTTCAAAAGTACCGCGGCCACGGGAAATATCATGGGAGTCCATCGCTTTGGTTAGGGTGATATAAGTGTTGGCATCAAACCGGCCGGCCAGCTTTTTTCCCTGGTACTGCAGGTATGATTCAACCTGGAATGTATCAGTTTCATCCTGCAGCTTCCGGCCAAACTTTTCGTCATAATTTTTGGGTGTGCGATAGGTTATCATCGCCATCATGCGGGCCGCCGCAATTCCCTGGTTTGGTCCGTCTCCATATTCATAATCACCATTGTTCCATTTCGGATCGGCTTTAATGGCAGCGCGCTGTGCTTCACTGATACCGATTGCCCAGGGTCGGTGTGCCATCCCCATTGCGATCAGGCAGGCCGAGCGGATTCGTCGGTCCATAATAGAAAATTCAAGTGCCTGCATGCCGCCCATCGATCCGCCAACCACCAGCTCAATTCCCAATATTCCAAGCTGATCGAGTAAGAGCTGCTGGAAACGAACCATATCCCGGATTGTAAGATTGGGAAATTTTGACCTGTAGGGTTCGCCGGTTTTCGGATCCTTTGACCATGGTCCCAGGGATCCGTAACAGCTTCCCGGAACATTAATGCATATGATGAACTGGTTTTCAGGATTACAAAGTTTTTGATTGCCGATCAGCCCTGGAAACCACTCATCAGCCGCCGCATGGCCGGTTAGAGCGTGGCAGATCAGAATTACGTTATCCCGGGCATCGTTAAGAGTTCCCCAGGTTTTATACGCAATCGGCGCATTTTCAAAACGATTTCCTGATTCCGTTACAAAATCTTTATTCAGTCTGGTTTGAATGATGTCGTTATTCATGCTTATAAATTGATATCAATAAGTAAATGTTAATATCCAGCCGGTATGGATCAACTTTTCAAGCCGTCAGGATTGACACCGGTTTTTTTAAACGATACAGACCCTTCCAGGGGAACCGGATTTCTGATGATATCCAATACAGGACATCTTCTGACAGAAAAATGTTCAAGCTGCTTTAACTTGTCCTGATCCGTTTCATTTGTTTCAATAACAGTTTTATAGCGCACATCTGTAAAACCGGCTCTCGCATCAGATAAATTAAGGAAACCGTGAAGATCTACATCACCTTCAACATCCACATGTACTGACACTACATCAATCCCAAGAACTGTAGCATATGCTTGAATGACTATTTCCTGGCAGGCAGCAAAAGCTCCCAGTACATATTCAACAGGATTCGGGCCAAGGTTTGTGCCTCCAAGTTCTTCTGGTTCATCTGATTGAAAATTGAAATCACGGATTTTGACCTCTGCAAGAAAACCATCCTCGAGGCTGGATTTTGCTTTGAAGACTGCATTTGCCTGATTTGGCTCTTTTTTAATTCCCTGAATAAGATTAACTAAAGCTTTTTCAAGCTGCTGATTCTTAGGTTTAACTGTTTCTATAGTGCTCATATTTATTCTTGTTTATGAAGTTTGAAGAGATTCTCTTTTTATTTCCGGCTGTGTAGGGCCAATATACCTTTGATTCAGCCTGGTTGAGAGCCTCACGGTCTCTTCAGCCAATTCTTTAAGTCTTCGTTTAACATCGGCATCGGATAATGAACCATTGGTGAAATGGCCGTTGTTGGCATAAACTCCGGCCGGAACCACAAACGAATTGAAATATCCGAACAGTGGTTTGAACTGGTGTTCGATTGCGAGGAAATGGTGATCGGATCCGCCGGTGGCTACAATCCCAATGGCCTTACCTTTCAAAGCATCGTTAGGGATCAGGTCAAACAGGTTTTTGAAAGCACCGGAAAACGTTCCTCGGTAAATCGGTGATCCCGCGATAATTGCATCCGCTTCGATGATTTTATCAAGGACGGTTCGGGAATCTCCCTCGTATTGATCGGGATTCCGTCCGTCGCAGAACACCAAATTGGCAGAAGAGAGCGAAACGAGATCCGTTTCCAGATCCCGGTCAAACTCTTCTGCAAAATTTAACGCCTGCTTCACTGCAAGTTCCGTTTTCGATTGTTGACTCAGGCTGCCTGAGATTCCAAGAATCTTCATGCGGCTACTCCTTTCTTTTTCAGCTCTTCTTCTTTTTCGCGAACGAGGGGAATCACCTCTTTACCAAAGCGTTCCAGTTCTTCGTCGTAGTTGAAAAAACCGGTCAGAACAAGGTCTACACCCAGTTGCTTCAGCTCAATAATTCGATCAGCCACCTGTTCGGCAGTTCCGATCAATCCGGTCTTAAAGCCATCGTTATACTGAACGAGATCGTCGAATGAAGAATCGGCCCACATTCCTTCGCCTTCCTTAGAAGATGCACCCGCTTGTTGCACAGCATCTCTGAAAGCGTTCACGGCTTCTTCATTGGCTTCTGATACGATCGCTTCAAGCTGTTCAATCGCTTCCTGTTCGGTATCCCGTACAATTACAAAACCGTTGAGTGCAAATTTTACCTCACGTCCTTCTTTTTCGGCAAGCTGCCTCACATCATCTATCTGTTCTTTAATTCCGGAGTTGGTGTTTCCGTTCATGAAATACCAGTCGGATACTTTTGCTGCCATCTTTCGTGCAGCTTTTGAGTTTCCGCCCTGAAAGATAGGAATTCCGTCACGCTTGGGTTTTGGATTGTGGGGTGCGTTGCTGATCTGGTAGAAATCACCGCGATAGTTTGCTTCATCTTTGGTCCAGAGTTCACGCAAAACTTCGATGAACTCTTCGGAACGCCTGTAGCGCTCCCCATGCTCCAGCCACGGTTCGCCGAAAGAAGTGAATTCATCTTTCAACCACCCGCTGACAACATTTACGGCCGCACGGCCATTACTGACATTGTCGATTGTGGAGAGGATTTTGGCGTATACAGCCGGATGCCAAAGTCCGGGATGCACGGCTGTAATCAGGTTGATCTTTTCGGTTACAGCGGCAAGTGCAGAACCCAGTGCTGCAGCTTCGAGCTGCTTGTCAGCTCCATAACTGGCTATAAACCGCGTTTGAAGCAGTGCATATTCAAACCCTACACGTTCTGCTGTTTGGATGTATTCTTTATTGGCATCGAAATCCCAGCGGGTGTTTTGCTTGAGTTTTGAAACCACAAGACCTCCGCTGACATTTGGTACCCAGTATGCGAATTTTACGTTACTCATTTGTATATTTGGTTTAATATGATGCCGTCAGGGCTCCGCTAAAAGTTCCTGCCGGCGTTTTTATTCAGAACCCGGTCTCGAATTTCGAGTCCGGGTTTTTTAAATTTAATCCCCTCCCCGAATGATCGGGACCAAGTGTGGCTCAAGAGGGATAAAGTTCAGCTGAAAGTGCGAAGCACGGTTCAGTTGGTCGCGGGGTGTGTTCGCGGAGTTGAGGACCTGGTCTTCAACTCCAAACCTCATCAACGCCCAGTCAACCCACCTCTGATCAAAACTCTGTACGAGTTTTGATCTGTCTCCTCCCCGGAGGAGAGATTTAACTACCCTCTTGGGAGGGGACAGTCACGCCGTTGGTGTGACAGGGGTGGGTTCGTAGGGTTGAAAAGCTCGTATTCAAATCCAAACCCCATCAACGCTCCTGAACACCCTTCTAAGCCTCTACTTTAATTGCTTTAAAAGCAGACTCGAAATCTTCAATAATATCATCGATATGTTCGATGCCGACCGATACGCGAACTAAGTCTTCTTTTACGCCACCGGAGGCCTGCTCTTTTTCCGTCAGCTGCTGGTGCGTGGTGGATGCCGGGTGAATGACCAGGGTTTTTGCATCGCCCACGTTGGCAAGGTGACTTGCAAGCTCTACATTTTCGATAAATTGCAGGGCTGCATCATATCCGCCTTTTACGCCGAATGTCAGTACGGCACCAAACCGGCCTTCACGAAGATATTTCTTTCCATTTTCATGATGCGGATGTCCCGGCAGACCGGTGTAATTTACCCAGGATGTATATTCACTTTTATCCAGCCATTCGGCAAGTTTCTGTGTGTTTTCGGCATGCCGTTCAGCACGCAGCGAGAGTGTTTCCAGTCCCTGTAGCAGAAGGAAGCTATTGAAAGGCGCCTGTGCCGGCCCCACATCACGCAAACCTTCAACACGGGCACGAATAGCGAATGCAATGTTTCCGAATGGGCCGCCTTCGCCAAATACTTCCCAGAAATTCAGACCGTGATAGGCAGGGGATGGCTCTGTGAAAAGTGGATATCGCCCATTTCCCCAATCAAAATTCCCGGCATCAACAAGAACACCTCCAATGCTGGTGCCGTGTCCGCCAATCCACTTTGTTGCGGATTCTACAACGATGTTCGCACCGTGGTCAATCGGACGCGCAATTGCACCCGCTGCGCCAAAGGTGTTATCAACAACCAGGGCAACTCCATGTTTTTTAGCAACAGCTGAAATTCCTTCAAAATCGGGTACATTGCCGCGCGGGTTACCGATACTTTCTACATAAATCGCTTTTGTATTGTCATCGATCAGCTTTTCAAAACTTTCGGGCGAATCATCTTCCGTGAACTTCACATCAATACCAAGACGCGGAAATGTAACTTTAAACTGGTTATAGGTCCCGCCATACAAATTTTGTGTTGAGACAATATTATCACCGGCCTGTGCAAGTGTAATAATGGTGAGGAATTGTGCGGATTGACCGGAAGCCGTTGCCACAGCCGCAGCACCACCTTCGAGAGCAGCAATTCGCTTCTCAAATACATCGGTGGTAGGATTCATAATCCGCGTATAAATATTGCCAAACTCCTTCAGGGCAAAAAGAGTGGCTGCGTGCTCGGTATCATCAAACTGGTAGGAAGTGGTTTGATAAATCGGTACCGCCCGCGAACCCGTAGTGGGATCCGGCTCCTGTCCTGCATGGAGTTGAAGTGTCTCGAATTTGTAGTTTTTATCTTGTCCGTTCGTGCTCATTGGTAGTATGGTTTTGGTTGTTGGTATAGTGTCGTTTTAAATATGTTGTTGAAAGTAATTCCCCTATCGGGAGGGGACAGTATAATCGCGTTCAGCGATTTTACAGGGGTGGGTTTGTAGGATTGAGAAGCTTGAATCTATCTCTAAACTACATCAACGTTCCTTCTACCCACCTCTGATCAAAAACTCTGTACGAGTTTTGATCTGTCTCCTCCGGGGAGGAGAGGGGATAAAAAACCCATCACTTACCCTTATCCCGGTCGCGGATTAAAAACTGGTGATCAACCTTCATACAGCGGTTTTGTACCAGCAGTGTACCGGCTTCTTCGGCTTTCTGTTTTTCATCAGGGTGATCTCCGGTACCGAGTTGCAGCCAGATCACTTTTGGATCGATTTCCAGCGCCTGATTGACAACTTCGGGGACATAGTCCGGACTGATAAAGACATCCACAGCATCCACAGTTTCCGGAATTGATTTCAGGTCGGGATACGCCTTGTTGCCAAGGATTTCATCCGCTCCCGGATTTACCGGAATAATGTTATAACCGGCATTTTGCAGATATCGGCCTACAAAATGGCTGTCTTTATATCTGTTTCGTGATATTCCCACAATGGCAATGGTTTTGATGTTATCCAGCCAGTTTTCAATGGTGTCGGTCTCCTCGGAAAGTTCCGGAGTTGCCCGCATCTTCTTTTCGTACCAGCTGTTGAATGTACTTCGCAATGTTTTTTATTGGATTAAAGTTGAAAATAGTCCCCCCTTGGAAGGGGGGATGATCAAATGCGTTCAGCATTTGATATGGGGGGATGTTTCTGATCATGGCTTCAATGTCAGAAATGAGAAATACACCCCTTACTCAAACAAAAAAAGCCTCTTCCGAAAATCCTGTAATGGGAAAGATTTTCAGAAGAGGCTTTTTGATTACTGCTTGTAAAATTGCCTGATCATCTCATCTTTCCCTGAGCTGATTATTTGATAAATCACTCCGGGCAGGATTTAGCACCTAACATTCCAGCATCTCTGCCGGAACCGGTTGCTAAGGTTTCACAGGGCCTGTCCCTCAACCTTTCTGGATAAGAATTCAAAATGTCAAAAGAACGAATCTCAGAATTGTGAACAACAAAAAAGCCCTGCCGGTTTCCCGGAGGGCTTAGTAATTCTTTCGAAAAAAGTTACACCCTCCGCACTATGTGTGACAATACATACACATCATGCAGATAAAATTTTGGATGCTATTTGATTTAATATTTTTCACACTTCCATAATACAATTGTTTATGGGTTTGATGCAAGAACTATTTTAGAAGCCTGGAAATAGAGCCTCAATCGCTTAAATGTGTATTTGCTTTAATTACTGATGGATCATAGTGAATTACAAGGGTAGATTTATTATATGTCAGTACCCAAGATTTCTGACCCAGTTCTCTTTCTCGCGCCATTTTTCGCGCACTTTAACGTGTAAATCGAGAAATACTTTTTTTCCGATGAACTCTTCAATCGATTCTCTCGCTTTAATGCCGAGATTTTTAATCGCTTTTCCGCCTTTTCCGATCAGCATCCCTTTTTGAGATTTTCGGTTTACGATAATCTCAGCACTAATTCTGTCAATATCTACATCCGCTTCGTAGGATATAATCTCAACCGTGCATGAATAAGGAATCTCCTCCTGGAACTGAAGATAGACTTGTTCCCGGATCAACTCTGATACAAAAAACCGCACCGGATGTTCACTCAGGTCTTCTTTGGGATAGTAGGGCGGCCCTGGAATCAGATGAGTTCGGATCGATTCCATCAGCTCTTCAACGCCGGTTCCCTGCAGCGCCGACAGGTAATGCACACCCCGAAAATTTAGTTTTTCTTTTAATATAGATACTTTTTGATCCGCTTTTCCCCGGTCGATTGCATCCATTTTATTGACAACCAGCAGAATCGGTTTTTGAATGGACCTGAGCAGTTCAATCACTTCATCTGTGGGATGGGTATCTGTCGGGTCGAATATAAAGAGGATCACATCCGCATCTTTTCGGGCCCGCTCCACGGTTTTCATCATTGCCTTCTGAAGCTCATATTTTGGTGTAATCACTCCAGGGGTATCTAAAAACACAACCTGCGTATCATCATCAGAAAAAATGCCAACCACCTGGTGGCGAGTGGTTTGCGCTTTGTGTGTTGTGATAGAAATTTTACTTCCCAGAATGCGATTCATCAATGTCGATTTTCCCGCATTCGGTTTTCCAATGATGGCCGCATAACCCGATTTGTGCTGTTTTTCTGTGGTCAAAATTTCTGGGTTTTAGGTGATTGGATAGATTCTCAACGAATGAATGTACGGATAAAACCTATTCCAGATTTAGTTCATGATTTTTAAGTACTCTTTCACTGTTTTTTCCAATCCCCAAAATATGGATTTAGAAATCAGAGCGTGACCAATACTGATATCCGCCAGGTGTGGTACATGTTTAATCAGCAGCGGCAGGTTATCGAGATTAAGACCATGACCCGCATTGACGGTCATGCCAGCTTCATGTATCATGCCGGCTGCTTTTCCAAGTCGTTTAAGCTCGGTTAACTGGTCTTCCTTATTGATACTGTTTGCAAATGTACCGGTGTGCAGCTCAACAGCATCAGCCCCGAGTTTATGTGCCAGCTCAATATCTTTCGGATTGGGGTCCAGGAAGAGTGAAATATCGATCCCGGATTGTTTAAATGCCGGAAACACCCGTTCTTCGTAATCTTTATAGACTTTTTCCATGTTAAGGCCTCCTTCCGTAGTTAGTTCTTCACGGCCCTCCGGCACAAGTGTTACCAGTTCCGGTTTGATATCGAGGCAAATTTCTATCATTTCATCCGATGCTGCCATTTCAAAATCAAGCAATCCCGTGACTGAATCTTTCAGCCGGTACACATCATCGTCCCGAATGTGGCGCCGGTCGCCGCGAAGGTGAAACACAATGCCAGCCGCACCAGCCCGTTCGCAAACCTCTGAAGCTTCTACCGGATCGGGAAAACCTTCTCCGCGTGCATTACGAATTGTAGCAACATGGTCGATATTTACCAGTAATCTCATCATATTCAATGGTTGGTTTTTCAACAAGATACAAACAACGATTACAAATGTGCACCCCGGGAAACATTGTTCTTTTTTATCAAAAATTTGCTCTTTTACTGCTTACAGTAATTCTTTTATCCTCATGCGGAGTGGCGAACCAACAGCGTGCGCCTCAACAGAGCGCAACAGATTCAGGCCAGCGTTCGAGTATATTGGGTGCCCTTGAAGAAGCTCACCGGGAGTGGCAGGGAACGCCGTACATTCTCGGCGGAAGCGGTATAAACGGCGTAGATTGCTCCTCTTTTACTCAAATTATTTTCAGAGATTACCTGGGTAAAACACTTCCCAGAAATACCCGCGCCCAGCTGCAGGAGGGGAACAGCGTGCGGCGAAATCAAATTCAGCCGGGTGATCTGATTTTTTTCAGAACCGGTCGCGATCTGCTGCATGTGGGAATCGCAATGGAGAACGGAAGATTTTTACACGCTTCGGTCTCCTCCGGCGTGATGATCTCCCGGCTTGATCAAAACTACTGGGCTTCACGATATCTTGCTACAAGGCGACTGTTCTGAAGGTTGATTTCGTAAATCTTCTCACACTATTTGGACGCCTTCGGTTGAACGCCTTCGGATAGAGTTCTGTTTAGATAGTTGAACAAACGATAATCCAATTCATCATAATCCCATGAGTACCGAAAAGAAAAAAGATCTCAGAACATATACATCTGACCTGCTTGCACTCGAAAAACATTTTATGAATGCGATAAAAAAGCAGAAAGCGTCCGATAAGGTAAAGGACGATCGTGTTATTGAATTGATGCACGAGCTTGACAAGATGGTCTCCACCCATGTGAAATCCCTCGAACGGCACGTAGACAGACTTGGCGGCGAGATGAAATCCGATATCAAATCAAAAATTGCATCGTTTACCGGCTCGGTCGCTGGCCTGATGGATAGCGTACGCAGTGATACGGTTTCAAAGATGATGCGAGATGATTACACCGCCCTTTCTATGATTACAATCGGTTATACCATGCTGCATACCCACGCGCTGGCGGAAGAGGATGAGCTGCTGGCAGATTTGACCACGGAGCACATGACAAGGTGCACCAGTTTGATTACCGAAATCAGCAAAGTGGTGCCGCTCGTTGTGGCTTCTGAAATGATTGAGGATGAAAAACGTGCGGAGATAATCGGTCAGAAAGCGCTTGAAAATACGCAGGCAGCCTGGAAACCGGATGTCGTAAACAGGGAGCCTGAGATCGTCTGATTTGTTGCTGAATAAATAATTTCTAAGAAAAAGTCGGGCAGGAAAAGTACCGGCTTTTTCTTTTTTTAAATACCTGAGTTCTATTCATAATATATTTCATTTATTCGGTATCAAGTCTCCCCTAAAAAGGGGAGATTTAGAGGGGTGTTCATCGGTTTATTCACAGGTCTGATGGACATCCCCCTCAATCCCCCTTTTCTAAGGGGGACTTTTTCATCCCTAATTCAAGAATAGAACTCAGGTTAAAACCTATTCCATGGAAAAGTGTCGGGTGCAGAAGCAACGAACTCCTGTTTCTCTTTCAGTGTGGGGTGCTCTAGCCTGAATTTGTGTGCGTGAAGGGCAATATCAGAATCAGACGTACGTCCATATTTTCGATCGCCGTGAACCGGGGTGCCGATTTCAGCGAATTGTACGCGTATCTGATGCGCTCGTCCGGTTTCAAGGTTTATACTCACAAGTGCCATTCTTTCGTTTCTCCCTACAGTTTGAAATGAGAGTTTTGCCGCTTTGCTGTTCTTCCGGGGCGAGGATACAACCTGTGTGATGTTCTTTTTTTTGTCTTTCAACAGGTGATGCTCCAGCACACCATTTGGAGGAGGATCACCATCCAGCACGGCGAGATACGACTTTTTGACTTTACGGGCTCGTATCTGCTCGCTGATTCGTGAGGCTGCTTTGGATGTTTTAGCAAACACCATCACACCGCTGACCGGCTGATCCAGTCTATGAAGCAGACCCAGAAATACGTTGCCCGGCTTATCATACTTTTTTTTGATGTACTCTTTACAGAGATTCAGCAAGTCCGGACGCCCGGTATGATCCTCCTGCGAAAGCACGCCGGCCGGTTTGTTCACTACGAGCAGATGATTGTCTTCGAACAAAATCGGAATATCAGGTTGGGTGCCGGTTGTTTCCATTATGGATAAGATCTTGAAGTATTCTTAGTGTTTCGGTTTGATATCAGACTGATAATGCGTCTTTGATAATCGATAAAGATTGAGTCTCCGGATGAGCCATCTATGTTTCAAATGTTGATTCATCAGAAGACTATTTACCCAAAAACTCATCTGATTACTGCCCTGTATTGCATAAGTGCCACTACGCAAATAGCTGCAGCTGCATCAAATCAAACAATATAAAAGTTTTTCCCGAGGATACGGTTTGCTATTTTTGTGAAAATTGAAAGTTGCTTGTATGTCTATTACCGTTCAGGAAAAAGTTGATCATCTGCCGCTGAGTCCCGGTGTCTACCAGTTTAAAGACAGCCGCGGGAACCATCTTTATGTCGGAAAAGCAAAAAAGCTGCGGAATCGTGTGCGATCCTATTTCCAGGAATCCCGCCATCATGACGGACGCCTGAAGGTGATGATCTCTAAGATTGATGATGTGGAGGTCATCGTTACCGATTCCGAAGCAGAAGCATTGATTCTCGAAAATAACCTCATCAAAAAGCATCAGCCGCGATACAACATCATGTATCGTGATGATAAATCCTATCCCTACATCTGCGTAACGCGCGGACGAAAACCGAGGGTTTATCCAACCCGAACCGTCGTTCGTGACGGCAGTAAATATTTTGGCCCGTACGATCACGTGGGTCACATGCGACGCATGCTCGAAACCATCCGGAAGACATTCAATCTCTGCACATGCGCTGTCTCTCCAAAAATGATCGATCCTTCAAGAGGCACTCCAAAATGGCACTCCTGTTTTGATGATTACCTTGAAAACTGTTCGGGAGACTGGGATGAGGAGACATATCAAACCATAATGCAGAAGGTTGAGCGGCTGCTGACCGGGAAAACGGAGGACCTGATCCGTGAAATCAAAGAAGAGATGCAGATCGCTTCGGATGCGCTTGCATTTGAGGAAGCTGCCAGACTTCGCGACAGCATGGAATCTCTTGTGAAATACAATCAGAAAATGAAGATTGTAGATAACAAACAGGTGAACCGCGATATATTTGCCATAGAAGTGGATGACGAGCTGCAGGAAGCGTGCGGCGTACTTTTTAAGGTAAGAGAGGGAAAACTGATCGGGAAATTTCACCGTTTTTTGAAAAACATATCTGAATCCTCAAGAGACATGATGATTCAATCATTCGTGGAGGATTACTACACAGGTCAGTTTGCCGGGGCAATTCCGGATGAAGTATATATCAGCGAAGAGATGGAAGATTCCGAACCTCTGGCCGAATATTTGTGGGAACAGCATCAGAAAAAAGTGCCGATTCATGTGCCGAAAATCGGGGAGAAGAAGCACCTGATTAACATGGCGATTTCAAATGCCAAGCTGAACCTCGGGCAGAGAAAACTGGAAAAGCAGAAGTATGAAAAGGAGCGGATCCCGCAGTCGGTTAAAGACCTGAAAGAGTATCTCCACCTGCAGCGGCTGCCTCGACGGATTGAGTGCTTTGATAATTCCAACACCCAGGGAACCGACCCGGTCGCTTCGATGGTCAGTTTTGTGGATGCAAAGCCAAGAAAAAGCGAATACAAACGATTTAAAATTAGAACCGTAACCGGGGCCGATGATTTCGCATCGATGAAAGAGATTGTGATGCGTCGCTATAAACGGGTAAAACGGGAAAAACTGCAGCCTCCTGATTTAATTTTGATCGACGGCGGAAAAGGCCAGCTAAATGCGGCGGTAGAAGGTTTGAGGGAAATTGGGTTTGAAGACGCATGCGAAGTTGCGGGGATCGCAAAACGGATGGAGGAGATTTTTGTGCCGGGAAAGGCAGACCCTTATATGATTCCCAAAACATCATCAGCCCTCAAACTGCTGCAGCGGGCACGGGATGAAGCGCACCGGTTTGCCATCAACTACCACCGGGATAAACGCACAAAAAGGACAATCAAAACGGAATTGACAGAAATAGACGGAATCGGTGAAAAAACGGCTACAGAACTTATTAAAATCTTTGGATCAGTAAAGAAAGTAAAACAGGCGGAAGAGCAGCAGATTAGGGATGCTATAGGAGAAAAGAAGGGGAGTGCAGTCTATTCATTTTTCCGTGATCGGGGGTAACTATTTTTCCTGTGAGCGGTTTTAGGCAACAAATTTTCTTGAAATCATAGTAGATTTGCACACCCTATATCTCTATTTATATATGATAATACCCAAAATGGCTAAGAAAGTTGTATCCACTTAAAGAAATAACTTTCTATATTTGTCCTTTTTGCTCAAATGATCGTTATTGAACAGTATACCACTCACTTGAACTACCATTGATGAAAGTTACACTTAAAGACATATCAGAAAACACGGGGTTTTCCGTATCTACAATTTCAAGGGCTATTCGAAATAAAGGAAGAATATCAGATAAAAATCGCAAAAAGATTATCACCAGTGCTCAAAAACTGGGCTACCCGCTGCCGGAAAAACGAACAAGGGAAACTGAAAGCGGCAAGCCAAATTTTGCGCTGGTTACACATTTCAGAACCGGCGAATTTTACGCGTCATTCTTTGTAGGCTTTGCAGAAGCGGCTCAAAAAAAAGGGCTTCGGGTTGGGCTATTTGATGTAAGGCCTGATCTTCAGGAGATAGAGGAACTGTTTAAAGATCTGAAAGGGCTGGGGTATGCGGGTGCAGTACTGTTTATACCGGAGCTTAAAGATTTTGAGTACAAAGAAATTTTAGAAAATACTTCGGTTGATTTTCCTATCATCTCTTGTTCCCAGATTGATAACTCCGTGCTGGATACGGTGACCTTTGATGCCTACCAGGGTGCGGTGATGGTGGCAAAACATTTTTATGAGCAGGGGTACCGTTCCTTCGGAATTATCGAAGGACCCTATGAAACTCCAGAAGCGAGATTTCGAACCAACGGCTTTACAGATTATTTGAAAAGCGTTCCGGATGCTGAAAAATTGTGGGAATTCCGTGGCGATTATACTCATGAGTCCGGTATTCGCGCATTCGATGATTTTATACAGCTAAACAAAAAACCACGCGCTATTTTTGGAGCGAACGATGCAATGGTTCTGGGTTTTATAGAATCGCTGCGAAAAGCCAATCTTCAGATTCCGGATGATGTAGCCATTGCCGGTTATGACAACCTTCCGATTTGTGAATATCACTATCCCAAAATTACATCCGTAAAAACAGATTATTCTTTATTAGCAGAGAATACGTTCGACAACCTGATTTCCCGGCTCGGATCACCCGATAAACACCAGGGGATCGTTAGCCTCGTGCCTGTATCACTTGAAGTCAGAGACTCTTCACTTCACTATTCAGAGAATAAAGTTGCACAGTCCTGATACAGGATTTTATCTGCAATTTGAATCAGTTATAACCCTCTGCCTTTCTATGATTTTATGGACCTGGACTTTCATATTAACATGGAAATGACGCTCTGCTTAGATTTTATGTGGTATCATAGATGTAGATATGGTGTCGTTTGTCTTCCTTTTTATTCTTGAGATATAAAGGTAAAATGGGATTCAACAGAGAATCGAGAATTCCATGAGTAAATAGTGTCAAATCTACGGCTTAGGTGGAAGATCCCGGCTTCCAGTTGTTATTTAGCCTTAATGAGCACTATATAGCGGAATTCCGAATATATATTTGCAATTGAGCAAAGATGGGCAACAAAGAGAAAAAATTGCTCTTTTCTTTTTTTTATTTGTTCTGATTAAATATATTCCGCTATAAATAAATGTGGAGCTTTATCTCGTGGTGATTTTAAAAAGCGCTTTTAGCTTTAAGGCAACTCAGACAAGTTTTGTTTAGATTTATTATCATAAATATTGCTACTTAAAACAATACATAAGTAGTAGTTATTCTTCTGCAAGCTTACACATTCAAATTTCATTAACTTTTTTAACCGGATTTGCTCTCGATGTTAAAGACATTCTACAATTTTGAAGGTAAGCTTGTTCTTGTTACAGGTGGCGGCAGTGGTTTAGGTCTCGGAATTTCAAAGATCTTCATTGAAGCCGGAGCTTCGGTTGTGATTACAGGCAGGGGAGAGGAAAAACTGAAAAAAGCATGCAATGCAATGGGGGAATCGGCCTCATATATTGTTAATGATATCACTGAACTTGATTCACTGCCCGGACTTGTTGAAAAAATTGAGTCAGAAATTGCCCCTATCGATATTTTAGTGAATAACGCGGGAATTAATCTTAAAAAACATACCCGTGATGTTAGCGATAAAGAGTTTAATGACATTATTCAAACCAACCTTAACGGACTTTTTTCTCTTTCCAGAGAAGTAGCGTCCAGGATGATGAAACGGGAAAGTGGAGTTATCCTGAATATAACCTCTATGGCAGCGATTTACGGAATCCCGCAAGTCACGGCCTACACCGCTTCCAAAACCGGGCTTCTTGGATTGACCCGCGCACTCGCTGTTGATCTCTCTCCGCACGGAATTCGGGTAAATGCAATTGCTCCCGGTTTTATTGATTCCCCGATGTTGCGTAAAGCGTTCGATTCTGATCCCGACCGCGCAAATCGAGTTCTTGAACGTACTCCCATGAAAAAGCTGGGAGAACCTGAAGATATTGCCACTGCAGCCCTTTTTCTGACTTCAGATGCAGCAAAATTTATTACCGGTGTAAATTTACCGGTTGATGGTGGTAACTCAATCGGTTTTTAAACCTGAATTTCACAAATGAATTTCATGACAAAATTAAAACATAGTACAATTCTTCTTTTAGCATTCATCCTGTTTTCCGGAACCGATGTTTTCGGTCAGGATGGATACAGAATGTGGCTCAAATACGACAAAATTAGCGATGATCAGCTGCTTGAACAGTATCGCAGCCAGATTCATCAAATTCAGATAGCTACTGATACGCCTACACTGGAAGCTGCCGAAAAAGAACTCCTCGATGGGTTAAGCGGTCTTCTTGATACAGAAATCGAAAACCGTTCCGAACTGAACCGCAGCTCCGTGGTTGCAGGAACACCGGCTAACTCAGAAACAATTGCAGCCCTTGGGCTCGAGGACGATCTCCGGCAGCTGGGTGATGAAGGATATTTAATCCGCCATACCGAACACAATGGAAATGCACATATCATCATCGCGGCGAATGAAGATATTGGAGTCCTGTATGGTGTTTTTGGCTTATTACGAAAAATACAAACGAACACCGGTCTGGATGGAATTTCTTATGAAACCGCACCGAAGGTTCAGTTTCGGGTAGTTAACCACTGGGATAATCTTGACCGCCTCGTGGAAAGGGGATATGCGGGTCTTTCATTGTGGGAATGGGGCACACTGCCGGAATACAAACATCCCCGCTACATCGATTATGCACGAATCAACGCTTCTATTGGAATCAACGCTGCAGCCATTAACAACGTAAATGCAGATCCGCTAATCCTGACAGACCAGTTTCTTGAGAAAGTTGAAGTACTGGCCGATATTTTTCGCCCGTACGGCATCCAGATGTTTCTGTCGATTAACTTTCACTCACCCGTTCGGATTGGAGGTTTGGATACGGCCGATCCGCTTGATCCCGGCGTTATCGAATTTTGGGCTGATAAAGCGGATGAAATTTATGAGCGTATCCCCGATTTCGGCGGATTTCTGGTAAAAGCGGATTCAGAAGGTCAACCCGGACCACACGGTTACGGTCGGGATCACGCTCAGGGCGCAAATGTTTTGGCAGATGCTCTTGAGCCGCACGGCGGAGTTGTTTTCTGGAGAGCATTCGTTTATGACCCCGAGCAGGATGACCGGTTCCGGGAAGCGTATGATGAATTTGTGCCGCTTGATGGAAAATTTAAAGACAACGTCATTCTCCAGGTGAAAAACGGTCCGATTGACTTTCAGCCAAGAGAACCTTTTTCCCCTCTATTTGGCGCACTGCCAGAAACCAATACGATGATTGAGCTGCAGGTCACTCAGGAGTATTTCGGTTTTAATCTGCACCTTGCCTACCAGGGGCCGCTCTTTACCGAAGTTTTGAATGAAGATACGTACGCGAAGGGTGAGGGCTCAACCGTAGCTAAAGTTGTGGATGGATCGGTTTTCGACTACGAACTGACCGGAATGGCAGGAGTGATCAATCCGGGAACCGACCGAAACTGGACCGGACACCCGTTTGTGCAGTCGAGCTGGTACGCTTATGGGCGACTCGCGTGGGATCACACACTGTCAGCAGAAGAAATCGCCGATGAGTGGATCCGGATGACATTCACAAACAACAACGAGTTCATCGATCCGGTTACGGAAATCATGATGGAATCCCGTGAAGCCGGGGTGAACTATCGAAATCCGCTGGGTCTTACTCACCTCTATGCCCAGGGGCATCACTACGGACCCGCTCCGTGGCATTCAGAATCATCCCGTCCGGACTGGACTTCTGCATACTACCATAAAGCGGATGATTACGGCATTGGTTTTGACCGTACCGAAACCGGGTCAAACGCAGTAGAGCAGTATCATGAACCGGTAGCCAGCGTCTTCCGGGACTTGGACAAGATTCCTGAAGATTACCTGCTTTGGTTTCACCACGTCAGCTGGGATCATGAAATGGAATCCGGCCGAACCCTTTGGGAAGAGCTCGTTCACAAATATTACGAAGGTGTTGAGCAAGTTCGGTGGATGCAGGAACAATGGAATGAGATGGAAGGACTGATCGATGATGAACGATTTGAACATGTAAAAGCTCTGTTGAAAATACAGGAGAGAGACGCTGTCCGATGGAGAGATTCATGTGTGCTCTATTTCCAGACACATTCGGGGATGGAGATACCAGAGCAATATGAACAGCCCGAGCACGATCTGCAGCACTACATCGATCTTGAGCATATTATTTACGTGCCGGACCCATGGTACAACTAACCGATAGAATTGATGAATAATCAGAAAGAAGAAATTAATAACGAATAATAAAATGGCTACACAATCTAACCTACGCCCGGTATCTGAAGCAAAATTTAAAGATTCTGATCTTTCACCGGATGAGAGAACTGACGATCTGCTATCGTTAATGACTCTGGAGGAGAAAATTGCACAACTGATGTGCGTTTGGAATCAAAAGGCTGATACTCTTCTTGACAAGGATGGCAAATTTGATGAAAAAAAGGCAAATGATTCGTATAAACACGGCAATGGCCTTGGTCAGGTAGGGCGCCCGAATGATTCCGGCGGAGGTACTACGGCCCGGGAAATGGCTGAACTGACCAATCGAATCCAGAAATTTTTTATTGAAAACTCACGTCTTGGTATCCCGGTCATTTTTCATGAAGAGTGCCTTCACGGACTTGCAGCTAAAGACAGTACAAGTTTTTCGCAGCCGATTGGCCTTGCTGGAACATTCAATCCCGATCTGATTGAAAAACTTTATGCAATGACCGCTGAAGAAACCCGTGTAAGAGGCGGACACCAGGCGCTGACTCCGGTACTTGATGTAGCCCGTGATCCGCGCTGGGGCCGTGTTGAAGAGACATTTGGCGAAGACCCTTACCTGATTACACAAATGGGTTTATCCGCAGTGAAAGGTTTCCAGGGCGATGCCTCATTTAATAATAGAAAACATGTGCTGGCTACGCTTAAACACTTTGCAGCCCATGGGGATCCGGAATCCGGCATGAACTGTGCACCGGTGAATGTATCGGAACGGGTGCTTCGTGAAGTCTTTCTGCCGCCGTTCAAAGAGGTGCTGCAAAAAGCTGAAGCGATCAGCGTGATGGCATCTTACAACGAAATTGATGGTGTTCCGTCTCATGCCAATAAGTGGCTTCTACGCGATGTGCTGCGCGAAGAGTGGGGCTTTGAAGGATTTGTAGTATCCGATTATTATGCGATTTGGGAGCTGAATGATCGCCCCGATACACACGGCCATTTTGTGGCAAAAGATAAGAAGCAGGCGGCTGAACTTGCGGTTAAAGCCGGTGTAAACATGGAATTTCCTGAGCCGGACTGCTATCTCTTTCTGAAAGAACTTGTGGAAGAAGGCAGCGTGGATGAGTCCCTGATAGATGGACTTGTTCGTCCGATGCTCTACTGGAAATTCAGGCTCGGACTTTTCGAGGATCCATATGTAGATCCGGATGAAGCGGACCGAATCTGCGGATCGAAAGAAAATGCAGAACTGGCTTATGAGGCAGCGAAGGAGACCATCACCCTTCTGAAAAACGAAAATAAAACACTGCCGATAAATCTCGACGAGGTGAATAAAATCGCCGTTATCGGCCCAAATGCAGACAGAAGTCTTCTGGGCGGATACAGCGGTGTGCCGAAAAAAGAGATCTCCGTACTGGAAGGCATTCGTGAGAAAGTTGGCGACAAAGCTGAAATTCTCTACAGTGAAGGGTGCAAAATTACCGTTGGCGGTTCATGGAATGAAGATGCCGTGGTGCTGCCTGATGAGGAAGACGATCTGAAATCGATTGCTGAAGCGGTAAAAGTTGCTGAAGAGGCAGATGTGATTGTACTCGCCATCGGAGGCAATGAGCAGACATCCCGTGAATCGTGGGATATCCGCCACATGGGGGATCGCACAGACATAACCCTGTTCGGCAGGCAGGAAGAACTGATCAAAGAGATGATCAAAACCGGAAAGCCGGTCATTGCATTTCTGTTTAACGGACGTCCGCTCGCTACAAATTATCTGAGCGAAAATGCCAGTGCAATATTTGAATGCTGGTACCTCGGCCAGGAGACCGGCCGGGCTGTTGCGGATGTTCTGGTGGGAGATTACAATCCCGGCGGAAAACTGCCGATCACCATTCCAAGATCTGTAGGACACATTCCTGCGTATTACAATCACAAGCCATCCGACAGGCGCGGTTTTCTGCATGACGTGGTAACACCGCTCTATCCTTTCGGATTCGGCCTCAGCTATACGGAATTCAAAATTGGCAACATCAGCCTGAAAGATTCCACAATCGAAGCGTACAATTCTACTACGGTTTCATGTGAAGTTTCAAACACCGGGGATCGCGAGGGATCAGAAGTGGTTCAGCTCTACATCCGGGATCTGGTCAGCACGGCAACCCGGCCAGTTAAAGAGCTGAAGGGTTTTGAGAAAGTCTGGCTAAAACCGGGTGAAACCAAAACCGTTGAGTTTCAGATCAAACCGGATTCACTGGCATTTCATGACATTAACATGGAATATGTTGTTGAACCGGGCGAATTTGAGCTCATGATCGGAACATCTTCACAGGATGAAGATCTGTCAAAAGTTACGCTCGAAGTTGTATAAAAAAGGGCAAATAAAATCGCAAACAGAATTAACACTAACTCAATCATACAAATCCATTGAACAACTCAGGTGATAACGGGGTGAAGCTTGAACGGCCAAGGTTAACGTTCAAAGAAAAAGTCGGGTACGGTCTTGGGGATATGGCATCGAATCTGTATTTCCAGACCTTTGTTCTGTTCCTGCCCATTTTCTATACAGATGTTTTCGGAATTCCTGCCGCTGCTATGGGAACCATGATGCTGGTTACGCGTGTGTGGGATGCCGTTACCGATCCGGTCATGGGAATGATCGCGGACAGAACTCAGACGCGATGGGGTAAATTTCGCCCCTATATCATCAGTTTTGCTATACCGCTTGCGGTTGGCGGGGTGCTCGTATTTTCGACCCCTGACCTGGGCGACTCAGGTAAGCTGATCTACGCTTATGCAACGTACATGCTGCTGATGATGCTCTACACCGCTATCAACGTGCCGTATTCTGCGCTGATGGGTGTGATCACTCCAAACTCAATGGAGCGTACCGAAGTCTCCTCATTCCGATTTGTGGCAGCCTTCGGTGGTCAGGTTATTGTAGGTGCTGCCACACTTGGCCTGGTTGAATATCTTGGCGGCGGGGATGAAACGCTCGGCTGGCAGATGACAATGGTAGCATATGGTGCGCTTGCTGTGGCGCTGTTGTTCGCAACTTTTTATCTCACTAAAGAGAGAGTATCTCCCAAGAAAGAGGTTCGAAACAAACCATCGGCTGATCTCAAAGATCTGTTTATGAACAAACCGTGGGTACTGGTCGGATTAGCTACGCTTTTCCAGCTTACCTACATAGTAATGAGGGGCTCATCAACTACGTACTATTTCCGCTATTTTGTTGGCGACCAGCAGTTAAATCTGCTGGGCTGGAATATTGACCTGACATATGCGCTGTTTACCTCCTCCTTTATCACAGCCGGTACGATTGCAACACTTATTGGTGCGGTTCTTACGAAATACTTCACCAAGCTGCTTGATAAGAAATTCGTCTACTCCGGCTTTCTGCTCTCAAGTGCAGCGTTTTCATGCGCCTTTTTCTTTCTTGAACCAGATAACGTTGTGCTGATGTACGTACTAAATGTTCTGGTATCGTTCTTCTTTGGATCGGTTTCCGTACTTCAGTGGGCCATTTACACTGATGCAGCCGATTATGGGGAGTGGAAATTCGGCAGAAGGGCGACAGCACTCATCATGGCTGCATCCCTCTTTATGCTGAAGCTTGGCTTAACATTTGGAGGGGCAATTACCGGATGGATGCTTGAGTTTCATAACTTTGTACCGCTTGCGGAGCAGAGCGAATACACCATCACCGGAATTAAGCTTCTTATGAGTGTTTACCCTGCGATATTTGGCTTTATCGGCGGCGCCATCATGCTGTTTTATCCGCTGAGGGATGTTACTATGGTGAAAATCGAAGAGGATCTACTCGCACGAAAAGAGAAAGCAGGACAGGAATCATAATTAGTTATCATAAATCTAAACATAATTTCATGAAATCTATTTTATTTACATCTATTCTACTTCTTTTGATTGGGTGCGGATCCGACAGAGATCAATATCAGCAGGAGCAAACTGAAGAACAAACTTTGAGAAGCGCCTTTGAGGGATCCTTCCTGATCGGTACGATTCTGAACCATCGGCAGATTTTTGGACAAGATCAGCGAGGTCAGGATTTGGCTGTGCGGGAATTCAATGCCGTAACTGCTGAGAATGTAATGAAGTGGGAGAATATCCATCCCGAACCTGGAGTGTATGATTTCGATGCTGCTGATACAATGATTGATATCGCAGAAGAGAACGGTATGTTTGTGGTTGGGCATACACTTGTGTGGCACAGTCAGACACCTGATTGGGTTTTTTATGATGACGAAGGTGAACTTCTCAGTCGTGAAGCTCTTTTGGAACGGATGAAAGATCACATCGAGACCGTCGTTGGCCGCTATAAAGGGCGTGTTCATGGATGGGACGTGGTAAATGAAGCGATTGTGGATGATGGCACTATGCGGGACACCTACTGGTACCGAATTATAGGTGAAGACTTTCTTGTAAAAGCATTTGAGTATGCGCACGCAGTAGACCCCGAAGCCGAGCTCTACTATAATGATTACTCCCTGGAAATTCCGTCGAAGCGGGAAGGGGCAATTCGCCTGGTTGAATATCTCCAGGAAAATGACGCACCTATTACCGGTATAGGTACGCAGGGTCACTTTATGCTCGATTTTCCCGATCTTGAAGAAATCGAAAAAACGATCACTGATTTCGCCGCACTTGGTATCGATGTGATGGTAACTGAGCTGGACATCGATGTATTACCGCCAGCATTTGATTACATGGGCGCTGACGTTTCGGCATCAGCAGAAATGCGGGAAGAACTAAATCCCTATCCCGACGCACTTCCCGATTCCGTACAGCAGCAGCTCACCGACCGCTACCGGGACATATTTGAAATCTACCTGCGTCACAGTGACGATATCACCCGCGTAACATTCTGGGGCGTGACCGATGGAGATTCCTGGAAAAATAACTGGCCGGTCAGTGGACGAACAAACTATCCGCTGATATTTGACCGGAACTGGGAGCCGAAACCGGCTTATCACGCAATCATCGAACTGGCTGAAGAACACCGTTGATTATTTAGTTTTTGAAATGTCGGCATCTGAAGCCAGATCATACAGGATGAGAACTTTCACATATCAGATTATCATAAATAAAAATTGAACAAGCATATATAATTGCGAGTAATGATAGCTGCAGCTTTGCATTTTGGTATCCAGGAGCAAATGCTGCATAGTGAATTGACGGACGAGATCTTTCCTCACGCCTACACATTTAATGACGGATATATGTATCCCGGAGATGAGCCCGGCCTTGGGGTGGACATCGATGAAAAGAAAGCGAAAAATTATCAGTATGAACGAGCTCGTCTTCCGGTTAATCGTAAAGAAGACGGTACGCTCTTTAACGGGTAATGGGGCGCATCGATTTTCGTTTGTGGTAAGAATCACTGCCCAGATTTAATTCAAACAAAACAGTGTCCTTTCCATGATGAATAAACGATCTGCTGCTTTCCTGTTTCTCTTCCTTTTTTTGGCACTTCCGGTTTTTGCACAAGTATCGCTTCCTCAGCTTGTGTCGGACGGTATGGTGCTGCAGCGTGATGCCGAAGTGAAAATCTGGGGGTGGGCATCAGCTGATGAAGATGTGACTGTACATTTTTTGGGAGAGTCTCATCAAACCAGGGCTGACGGTGAGGGAGAATGGGAAATTACCCTGGCCAGACTGGAAGCCGGTGGCCCGCACGAAATGAAAATCGAAGCGTCAAACACGGTTACCATCGAAGATATTCTGATTGGCGATGTGTGGGTTGCATCGGGTCAATCGAATATTGAATTGCCGATGCGAAGGGTGGCTCCGCTGTACCAGGATGTGATTGATTCAGCAGACTATCCGGAAATCCGGTATTTCGAAGTTCCGAAACGGTATAATTTCAAAACCGAAGAGACAGATCTGATTTCGGGTCACTGGCAGCGAGCCACACCGGAGAGTGTTCAGGAGTTCTCAGCCGTGTCTCTGTTTTTTGCGAAATCGATACAGCAGCGGTATGATGTTCCGGTTGGCATCATTCTTTCCGGTCTGGGAGGATCCCCGGCTGAAGCGTGGATCAGTGAGAATGCTTTGAAAGATTTCCCGGATCATTATGAGGAAGCACAACGATTTAAAGATGATGAGCTGATTGCCGATATCGAAAGAGAGGATCAGCAGAGATCGGATGCGTGGCATGATGAGTTGAATCAAACCGACACCGGACTCAGTGACCCGAATAACACATGGCACGAGCCGGATATCAATACGGAAGAGTGGGGAAGTATGACGATTCCCGGATACTGGGCCGATACGGAAACAGGAGCAATAAACGGATCCGTTTGGTTTCAAAAAAAGCTTACTCTGGATGGTGACTGGGCCCGTAATTCAGCAAAACTGGAGCTCGGTGTTATCGTGGATGCTGATTCGGTTTTTGTAAACGGCACCTTTGTTGGAAATACGACCTATCAATATCCGCCGCGATGGTATGATGTTCCGCAGGGAGTACTTACCGAAGGTGAAAATACGATATCGGTTCGTGTGATCAATCAAAGCGGCAAGGGCGGATTCATCCCCGATAAACCGTATGAACTCACCACAGAAACAGATACCGTGGATCTGAAGGGAGAGTGGAAGTACAAAGTAGGTGCAGAGATGGATCCATTGCCCGGTCAGACATTTGTCCGCTGGAAACCTGTGGGTCTCTTTAACGCGATGATTTCTCCGCTTTTAAAAACCTCCATCAAAGGAGTGATCTGGTACCAGGGTGAATCAAACACCGGCCGGCCTGATGAGTACCGCGAACTTTTTCCCGCATTGATCAACGACTGGCGACAGCAGTGGGGTATTGGCGATTTTCCGTTTCTGTATGTACAGCTTGCCAATTTTATGGAGCCGAAAGATCATCCTTCCGAAAGCAACTGGGCAGAGCTAAGGGATGCACAGCTTCAAACACTATCACTGCCCAATACGGGAATGGCGGTAGCCATTGATATCGGTGAGTGGAATGACATCCATCCTCTCAATAAAAAAGATGTGGGAGAACGGCTCGCCGCATCAGCATTTCATCTGGCTTATGGCGAAGATGTTGTACACTCCGGACCAATAGCTTCCAAACTAAATACGTTTGGCGGGGAGAACGAATTGGCTGTATCCTTTGAACACACCGGCAGCGGGATGCAGGTGAAAGGGGAGGTTCTTCATGAATTTGCCATAGCGGGAAGTGATGGCAAATTCTTTCCGGCTGATGCACGAATTGAGGGAGAAAGAGTCATTGTGCAGAGCGGTGAAGTGCCTGATCCGAAAATCGTTCGCTACGCCTGGGCTGATAACCCAGTGAATGCCAACCTGTATAACAAGGAGGGTTTTCCTGCAACCCCGTTCCAGCTTACCATTGAAAAGAATTGAACATAGTTGAAGAAATCACTAAAAAGTGTGGTACTTACACTAATAAAGTTTGCGCAAAAAGTAATATTATTGCGCAAAAAGTCGATCTCAAAATATACAAGAAGATATAAATGAAAGTGTGATATTCAGCAGTCTGATTGGGTGATTATATTTCTAAATACCTGTTAATTATATATTTGAAGAATATATAGAAGCGCTTTTATTTTTCTTGTGTTCATAAAGGCTGTTTGGTAAATTGAAATAGAGCTGAAGAAAAGGAGGTTCAAAATTGAGCAAAAGTCATTTCAGATGTCCCACTTTTTTCGACAGTGCATTAAGGTTAACACCAGGGAAGGCGGAATTGCTCAAAAAGAGATACTACACTTAATGTGTTCTTCAGAATTCTGAATTAACTCATTGAGACACACGCTAAACCTTAACTTAGAATACAACCTATATGAAAATAAAAAATACTATTGAGACTGGTTTATTCACACTTATGTTTCTGTTGGTTTTTTCCACAGGAGTATTTGCGCAAACGGTTATCAATCAGAATGGAGATTTTTCCGATGCTACGGAAGGTCAGACCGAAGAGATAACCAACTGGCTGCTTGAAGGCACAGAATTTGCTGATTTTGAAGTAGTTACTGATCCTGATAATGGTGACAATAAACTACTTCGAGCAACGATCACCGACATCGATGGAGTGGAGAACCCCTGGGATATTCAACCACTTCATGTAAATGTACAATTAGAAGAGAATGGTGAGTATATCATTACTGCCCGTATACGCTACGATAATGCCGGAGGAGGTACCGCAGGTGCGGTGAGTGTTGATGCAGAGGGTGATTTACCGGCTGTGTACGAACGGGATATCTCTGGTGGTGAGTGGGAAGTGATTGAGCTGGATTCGTTTACCGCGACTGAGGATGCAACTATACAGGTTGGTATTCACCTGGGTGCAGACTCACATGCAAATGATGATATTCTCTATATTGATTATCTGAGAGTCGAAAAAGTTGAGGGCGATGATAATGGTGACACGGATCCGGTATCTCCGCCTTCTACGGATGAAATTGTTTGGAATTTCGATAATCCGGATGATTTGAACGGCTGGGTAAATGGAACAAACTCATCACAAACGCTGGAATCCAGTGATGATAATACCCAGGGTGAAGCATCTCTTCACTGGACATATACTGTAGATCCAAGCGAGGACTGGGGAGGAAGCGCTGACATCGAGCTAATGATGGAAGGTGAGATGCTCACAGATCTTTCAGGTTATGATGGCATGTCGCTGGATTATAAAGTACTGGAACCCGTATCACCAGCCAACGGTGGTGCTTCTTTCAATGTCATAATTTTCGTTGAAAGCGGGGAAGAAGGTGAAGCTGTAGAGGAATGGCACCACACGGTTTCAGGCCTGCTTGACGATGAGAGCGGCGAATGGCAAACAGCTGAAATGCTATTCGAAGATTTTGCGATTCCAGGCTGGCAGGATACCCATGATGGTGTTCTTTATGAAGACCAAATCCAAAAAATCCAGATACAGGTGATTGTAGGAAGTGACGGATCTGAAGTTACAGGTGAACTCTTGCTTGACAACCTTTTGCCTTATACAACACCTTTGCCCATTCCGGAGCCGCCACACGAAATCGGTGATATCATCAACTATAATGGAAGTTTCCAGCTCTCTGAGCTTGGTGAGAATGAACCGGCAGCCTGGTCAGTTACTGCGCATGACGATTCTATTGTAGAAGTTGTAGATGATGCAGCTGATGATGACGAACGTGCACTATCCTTTACTGTGAATTGGACAGGAAACACAAACTGGTACGAAAATGAAGTTGTGAATGAACCCATTCATGTAGTGGAAGGTGATGAATATAACATTTCCGTATGGCTGAAAGCTGATTCTGATGAGCGGGTTGCAGGTTTCTATATGGGTATGCCAGAAAGTGGCGGCTGGGAACGTGCACGGGGTTGGGATACTCCGGTGCTGAGCCTCACAGATGAGTGGCAGGAATTTTCGTTCACTCATACCGCCACTGCAAATAATGAGACTCACGGAATGCGAGTTGGTATTGAGTTAAATACCGAAGAGAATGACGGTGGTACGATTTATATCGATAATGTTCAGGTTGAAAAAGTGGATGCCGTATCAAATGAGGCGATAGAGCAGCCATTATCATTTGAACTCAACCAGAACTATCCCAATCCGTTCAACCCGACGACAAGTATCACATATACTCTGCCACAGTCAGCTGATGTACGGCTCGATGTATTTAACGTTCTCGGTCAGCGGGTAATGACGCTGGTGGACACACATCAAAGTGCTGGTGCAAAGCAGGTAACTTTTGATGCAAGCAATTTATCATCCGGTGTTTACCTCTACAGAATTCAGGCCGGCGATTTTGTTCAGTCCCGGCGAATGACATTAATTAAGTAAAATTTCAAAACCGATTATTTAAGAAAGTACCGTCTATAAAACAGGCGGTACTTTTTTTTACGAATAAATGTGTCTTTCTCAAAAAGTTATTACTGATGATTATCGAGATATCCGCTTGAATAGTAATACCAGCCATCAGGGCTTTTCTCATTAGGCCTGGAGATTTGGAATAGGTTCATGTGCAAATTTTGATTTGAATCCCGAAAAAGAAAGAAGTGTAGAATGACCAAATGAGGTTTCTGAATATTCGATTTTCTCTGGATCAATCAATAATGCAGAAGTCAATCATCCGATATCTTATTCATACAACACAACACAATCATCAGAGTTTAGCAATTGAGCAATAAATACATCTATTTGCGCAATTTCCTTAGCGCAATAAATTAAAAAGTTCATTTAATTTACTTTCACTTCCTTGTAAATATAGTAGTAAAAATTCTATAAGTAATTGATAATTAGTTAATTAATAAATTTATAGAAGCGCTTCTAATTTTCTTGGATTGATAGCCTTCGTTTACTAAATTGCGCTATATACCTAATAGAAAAGGGTCAAAATTGAGCAAAAGCTTGTCTTTATGTTTTTTAGGGAAAATATTTCTGAGGTATATCCCTAAAGCAGTTCAGTCCAATTTAGCCCGTAAAAGGAAAAAATACTGCCGTTCAATCACAGCAGAAATAACCTTTAGGTAACACCCTTAAATACTCACTTAGAATGCAATTCATATGAACATAAAATCTACCATTACAACGAGTCTGTTTATGTTGATGTTTCTGGTGGCTTTCTCCACCAGTGCATTTTCGCAAACGGTTATCAATCAAAACGGTGATTTTTCCGATGCTACGGAAGGTCAGACTGATGAGATAACCAACTGGCTGCTTGAAGGCACAGATCATGCTGATTTCGAAGTTGTTACTGATCCGGATGATCCAAACAATCTTGTACTTCAGGTAACCCTCACTGATATTGACGGTATCAATGCCTGGGCTGTACAAGCAATGAATACCGGCACTATGTTTACTGAAGGCGAAGATTATCAGGTATCGTTCAGAGTTCGTGGTGATCAGGATGGTACTATTCAGCTTGATGCCGGTGACGGCGGCCAGCTATGGGGGCAGCAAATAACCGGTGGTGAATGGCATACGCTTGAAACCGGAGTATTTACTCCTACGGAAGATAATGACGGGGAACGTCTCATTGCTATTCACTTCGCTCATGAGAACAATGCCGACGAATATGTTTTTTATATCGATGACATCCAGGTAGTTCACCATGAATCGGATGACAATGGTAATGGTGATAATGATACCGATCCTGTCACAGAAATTGTAAATGTAAATGGAGATTTTACCGGTGCTGAAATTGGTCAAACAACCGGGATTACAAACTGGGTTTTGGAAGGCAGTGATCTTGCTGACTATGAAGTGATTGCTGATCCGGACAATGCTGATAATAGAATCCTTCAGGCAACAATTACGAATATTGAAGGAGCGGAGAATCCATGGAATATCCAGCCGCTGCATGTAGATGTTCCCATGGAAGAAGGTGAAGAGTATATAATAACCGCTCGGATAAAATATGACAATGCCGGCGGAGGTTCAGCCGGATCGGTAAGCGTGGATGCAGAGGGAGATCTGCCTGCAGTTTACGGCAGAGATATTTCGAGTGGTGAATGGGAAGTAATTGAGCTGTCACCATTTACTGGAGATGCAGATAGATTATTTCAAGTCGGTATTCACCTTGGAGCTGCTACGCATGCCAATGGAGATATCCTTTACATAGATTACCTGCTGGTAGAGAAGGTTGAAGAAGCAGATGACAACGGTGACAATGGCGAAAACGGTGAAGATGACGAATCATTAGCTCCGAATCCTCCTCACGCGATTGGGGACATCATTAATTACAATGGTAGTTTTCAGCATTCAGAGTTAGGCGAAACGGAACCGGTTTCCTGGACCGTTACTGCAAATGCTGGTTCGCAGGTTGCAGTAGTAGACGATGCTGCCGATGAAGATGGGCGTGCATTGGAATTCAATGTTAACCATACAGGAAATACAAACTGGTATGAAAATGAAGTGGTAAACGAACCCATTCATGTTCTTGAGGGTGATATCCTTCGAATGACGGTATCACTGAAAGCCGATACTGATGATCGGATTGCAAGGTTTTACCTTGGTATGCCGGAAAGTGGAGGGTGGGAACGAGCCCGTGGATGGGACACACCCGAATTGAGTCTGACAGATGAGTGGCAAGAGTTTACTTTTGAACACACGGTAACAGCCAACAATGCTACCCACGGTATGAGAGCTGGCATCGAATTCAATTCTGCAGTGAATGATGAAGCTACAATTCTTATTGACAATCTCCAGGTTGAGAAAATTGGTGTCGGAGAAGCCCAGCAGCGGGTACCTGTAATTGTTGAGGCTGAATCAGGTGAGTTAGGCGATGAATGGGAAGTTCTTGAAGATGGCGGCACAACCTACATCGTAATAACAACCGATTTTAATGAGACAACCGGCTCAGCTGCATATCCCGGTGAAAATCGTACCGCATCATATACTGTTTCATTTCCTGCAGAAGGGGATTACGACCTGTACGCTCGGGTACGGGTAGGGGCAGGAAATTTTGATGACGACAGCTTTTTTGAACCACATGGTTTTGGTGAAAAAGATCCGTCAAATGCGGAAGACTGGTTTAATGTGAATGGCCTTGCCGCCGCAGGGTATGATGATCCGGATGCAGTCGTTCGTGATGCAGGGGGCCTCGGCAGCGAAGTTTGGAAATGGGTAAATGTTTCCCGCAATGCATTTCAGGGGGATACTACTCAAACCTTTACTGTAGAAGGCGATCTTACCAAAATATTCCAGATTGGTGCCCGTGAAGATGGTCAGGAGATCGATAAGTTTGCTTTCGGTAAGTCTGATCTTTATTTCACGGTTGCCAACCTGGACAACATGGAAGCCGGTTCAGATACCGATCCGCGTGATATACCTGTTCATACCGCTCCAATTGCCGATGGCAAAGAAAAATGGCTGGGGAACATTTACAGCAGTTCTCAGATTGAGGATTTCGAAGTGTACTGGAACCAGGTTACCGCTGAAAACGCCGGTAAATGGGGAAGTGTTGAAAGTAGCCGGGGTAATTACAACTGGACTGAGCTTGATGCTTCTTACAATCTTGCTAAAGACAATGGTTTCCCATACCGTTTTCATATCCTTACCTGGGGTGGACAGCAGCCTGACTGGATTAACGATCTGAGCACAGAAGAACAACTTGTAGCCATCGAAGAGTGGTATGATGCTGTTGCTGAGCGATATCCAGACATGGAATATGTGGAAGTGGTAAATGAAGGTTCTAACGGGCACCAATTACCGGACGGACAAAGCGGAAGTGCCAATTACATTGAAGCTTTAGGCGGAACCGGTGATACCGGCCACGACTGGATTATCACTGCTTTTGAAATGGCGCGTGATCGATTTCCAGAAAGCAAACTAATGATCAATGATTATAATATTGTATGTAGTCATTCCGTCAGCTGGTGCTCTAATAATGCCGTGAATTATCGCAATATCATTGAGGACCTTATGGAACGGGACTTAATTGATGTAATAGGTGTTCAGGCCCATGCATTCTCTACAATGGGATCAACAGAACAAATAATCAATTCATTAGATTATTTAGCTGAGACGGGCTTGCCAATTCAGGCTACTGAAATGGATATCGATGGAGCGCCGGGTGAATCAAATGAGGAGTCGGATCAGGCGCAGCTTGAAAATATGCAACGCATATTTCCGGCATTCTGGGAGCATCCGGCAGTAGAGGGTGTAACGTTCTGGGGCTGGAGGCCCGGACTCTGGCGTCAGGATCAGGATGCTTTTCTTATCAGAAGCTCAGGTGTTGAACGGCCCGCTCTTACATGGCTCAGAGAATATGTTGAAGAAACGGATCTAAGTGTTTCAAATGAAATAGTAGAAGGAGAGTCTCCTATGCAGTTTAGACTCTACGACAACTACCCGAATCCGTTTAACCCAACAACACAGATACGGTATGATATTGCCCGTACCTCTGACGTATCCGTTCGGGTATATGATGTGCTGGGACGACAAGTGCAGACACTTGTTAACACGCAGCAATCACCCGGTACATACACACTCACATTTGATGCGTCTAACTTGTCATCTGGTGTGTATTTCTATAGAATACAAACGGACTCTTTTGTAGATGTAAAACAAATGATGCTGGTTAAATAAAGTTGCGCAAAATCCAGTAATTCTATGTTGTGATGAAAGCCTGTTCCCTGGTACGGAATGGGCTTTTTTATTGGCCAAATAATAAGAACACAGAATCATTTTTTATTCTCAAAAATGCGTAATACAGTGAGGGAAATCACCTGATCATAGCCATGATTCTTGCAAAAAAATCAATTCATTTCATTTAATATTAAATAAAAGTCTTATGCCAGGTTGAACTAATGGTCAAATAGAGGGATTTCTATGAAATATCTGTCTCTTGTAAAATCATAATTAACAATTAATTAACATATCAAAAATCACGGATCGCATTTCAATATTGTTTAAATCATAGAAAACAACGGCCTCATATGTACGATGAGCAAAATTTGCTCAAAATATCTCATATATTGCTCAAAAAACATTTCATTAATACTTTCCATTTGATATATTCAATAAAGGATGAAAGCGCTTTTTAGCGCTAGTGATTTTAACCTAAACAGATCATCATGGCAAAAAAGTTTACAGAAATTATTTACATACTTTTTCTATTGGTATTTGCTCTTTTTAGTACCGCATCATTTGGGCAAGATACCGGTGATATAAGAGGTACAGTAACTGATGCAGTTACAGGAGAAACACTCATTGGAGTAAACCTGATGATTGAAGGCAGCAGTCAGGGAACCGCAACAAATGTATCTGGTGAATATGTTATAAGGAGAGTGCCTGCCGGAACTCATAACCTTGTTGTAACATATATAGGTTATCAAAGGATTGTTGAAGAAATTGAGGTAACAGCAGGCGAAACGCTCGAGGTCGATTTCGTAATGCAGGAGATGGCACTTGAAGGTGCGGAGGTAGTTGTTACCACTCAGGCAAGAGGACAGCGAAGTGCAATTAATGAGCAAATTAGCTCACGTTCTATAACGAACGTGGTATCGGCTGACAAAATTCGTGAATTGCCCGACGACAATGCAGCCACAGCTTTGAGTCGACTCCCCGGAATTTCTCTTCAGGATGGGGATAAAGTTGTTATTCGTGGAATGCAGGCAAGATATAACCAGGTAATGGTGAACGGTGTTTCATTACCGAGTACAAGTGACGGAGATCGTTCTACGAACCTCGGATTTATCTCATCGAACATGCTTGCAGGAATTGAGGTAACAAAGGCTCTGCGCCCCGATATGGATGCAAATTCACTTGGAGGTGTTGTGAATTTGAGACTTCAGGAAGCACCTGAGGGAGTCAATTCGGATGTGATGCTACAGGGTACATATAACACCCAGGATCAAACATCCCGTAACTATCAAACATGGGCCAGTGTAAGCAATCGTTTTTTTGAAAACAGACTCGGCGTTTTTGTGCAGGGAAATGCTCGGCGTTTTGATGGCGGGGGGGAATCTGCAAGCGCTACATGGGAACGATTGGGTTCCGATCCAGGGTATGGGCTTGCTCCCTATGGAATGTCGGAATTTACATTTCGTGATAATATCAGCGTAACGGAAGAGTATGGCGGTAGCGTACTGATGGATTACAGAATTCCAACAGGCTCGATTAAATTGCAGAACACCTACGCGTATACTGAATTGGATCAATTTAGCCATTTCGACCATTTGCTTCTTGGCAATGGCGGGCGACAGGTGCGTGCTGAAAGGGATAACAACAATCGTCATCTGCTGGTAAACGCACTACAGGTTGAAAGTGATTTCGACATCTTTAAAGTAGATTTTGGCGTATCTCACTCTGCAAGTCAAAAAGAGACCGGCCTTAGATATGCTATAGAGTTTCCTATAAGTAATGCATTTCCATCCTTTGGGGAATCACAAAGACGTCAGCTAACACCAGCAGATATCTATGATATCACATTTGATGAAGATAGATTTTCTGCAATGACGGCTGGCAACGGTTCAACCCGGGATGAATATTTTCAGGAGAGGCAAATTGTTGCAAACCTAAATGTTACGGTCCCCGTACAGATTACAAGGAACATTAGTGGTGATTTTAAAACGGGTGCAAAAGTAAATTACCTTTCCCGGGAAAATGATGTGACACGCTATTTTGCCAGGCTTTCTGAAGGCAGTAATAATGCCGCTGCAGCTGATTTTCTTAGCAGCATAGGTGTATCAAACCCTAATTCTGCATTGCGTTTTACTGATTTTCAGGATCAGGTATACCCCACCGGTCGGGGGTCTTATTTCCTGCAGGGTGATTACAGGCTCAATCAGGTGATACGATCAGACTATATGGATCAGTATATGACTCTTGCTCCTACAGGCTGGGGTTCACCACACGTACCGGATTCCCGGCGGTTTGACTATGATGCAAATGAAACCCTTTCTGCTGCATATGTTATGGCTGATTTGGATATCGGATCTCGCCTTTCCCTGCTTTTTGGTGCACGGTACGAACACTTTAATATGGATTATGAGGGCAGCTTTGTTCTTCAAACTCAGTTTACAGGGCAAGGCCAAACTGACCTGACCAATCCTGAGCTTGATACTCTGAATACCGCAAACCGGAGTGTAGATCATTTTCTCCCGAATCTACAGTTAAGATATAAATTTACAGATTGGCTGGATTTGCGTCTTGCTTATACACGAACTCTTTCCCGGCCGAACTACAATCAGTTAATGCCATCTATCTTTATTGCCAGCGATGGTGGCACTGGAGATGCAGGTAACCCAACTCTTGAACCGACAGTATCTAATAATTATGATGCGTATCTATCTATATACGAAAATAGAATAGGACTCTTTACAGTTGGTGGATTTTACAAGCATGTTGATGGTGTTATTCTTTCGAATCAATTCCAGCGAAGAAATTTACCCGAAAACATTGTTTGGCCCAGTGAGGATTCAGGACTGCCAAGAGCACGCGAAACAGATTTAATCACCACGTTTAGTAACAACCCAAATCCTGCACATGTGTACGGACTTGAGTTTGAATGGCAAACCATATTTTGGTATCTGCCAAGGCCACTCGATTCAATGGTATTAAATGTGAACTATACGAGAACCTGGTCTGAAATGGATTACAGACAAATTAGAAATGTTCGACAGGGTTTTGACCCAATCGATTTCCAGCCAATACTCGTTGAACAAGACACCGCAAGAAGCGGGCGACTCGAACAGCAGGGGAACCATATTGTGAATGTGGCACTTGGCTCCGACTACAGAGGTTTTTCCGGACGGATCTCCTTCAGAATGCAGGCTGATGTATTAACAGGTCTCGCGACACGCCCTGAGCTGGATACTTTTACCGGAAACATCTATGGATGGGATTTTACAATCCGTCAGCAACTACCGTTAGAAGGCTTGAGTCTGTTCCTGAATGGCATGAATATAACTCATTCTCCCACTGAAAATTTCCGGGAATTCCGAAGAGAGTCCGACGGAGAGGTATTGTCTAATTTAAGCGCCTTTAATTACAATCCGAGAAGATTTGAGCTCGGTATCAGATACAGTTTTTAACGACATCAATCAACCCTAACCAATCAACCCAAACTAAGCTACCACAAGACAAAACAACCGATCAATAAATCAAATCAAAAAGAACACAGGTGAACCAAACATGAAAAAAGCACTACTACTATTACTGTTTATGAGTATGGCCGGTATGTACAATGCTATTCATGCACAAACTCTTATGGATTTTGTGGATGAAGTGCGCGGCGACACACTAGTCATTAAAAGTATTAACGATTTGGGAGAACCAAACTCACTAATCGATGCCATGGATTTAGACGTGGATGCACCTGAAGGAAGGGTGTATGAACTTAAAAGAGGAAACTCTTATTTGCAAGACCGGGGGCCCTACAATCTTCCGACTGATCGTAAAACCCGTATAGTTGGCGAACAGATGGGTTCCATCGTAACTGAAGGAGGAGACCGCCCGCCACGAATTGCAGGAACTGTAGATGCTGAAGGAAGCCCGCAGGGTTTCAACTTTCTGGGTGTCCAAAGCGACTTCGAACTTAAGAATGTAGCGGTTCACGTAGGTGCATCTGACGGTACAGAAGAATGGTTTGCTTTTGAAATGACCGGTAATAACCTTGATGTAACCTTCGAAAATGTTCTGATGGAACATAATTCCTGGACCTTCATTCAGTCTAATAATGGTGAAAATAACAGCCTTACGATTCGCGACAGTTACTTTCTGAACATGACCGGATTAGCCGTCCGCAGAAATGGTGGTATTTACGACAGTGAAAACGAGCCGCTTCGAAAGCTTTTGGTTGAAAACTCAACCCACCTTCATGCTGCCGGTATGATGTATAAATTCAGGAATCACGCCCCTGACTCCGCTGTTTTTAACAGAAATACATTTGTAAATGCGTCAGGTCAGCTTTTCACAAGTATTGGATATGAGCACAACTTAACCGTTACTCATAACCTGTTTGTAAATAGTAATGTACAGGCGTATTATCCGGGTTTGGATGTTAACGAAACCGATCAGGACTTTTTACCGCATGGGATCATCAACCTGAATCACCTGCCGGATGGAAGTGATGTTGCAGACAATGAACGTAAAGTACTGGTTGCTCATAACGGTGTATTCTGGGATGATCAGCTGGATACCATAGTCGAAACCCTGAATGCTGAAAACGTTCCCTGCCCCGGGGATGAAGGAGAATCCGAATGCCAGGAGGGTGGACAATGGATGACTCAGATGATTACAATGAATAGCAGAACCCAGGAGATTTTCGACGATAATGATCGGTATCCGTACATTAACGAAGCAAACTGGGTGATGGCTGGTGACCCTCAGTTTACCGATCACGGTGGATTAATGACTACTGCACTGGATGATGTAATTGAGTGGGCAATTAATACTGCCGGCCCCGGAAACACGACTCTGATGGCCAAGTGGAGAACTCCTGGCAATGAAGCACAAACCGGAGAAGGACAGAACTTCTTCAACTTTGACTGGCCAGTAGCAGCGGACCTTTCGTATTCCAATACGGATTATTACAATGCAGGTGGCCTGAATCGTTTTCCAATTGGTGATCTTAACTGGTTTCCAGACTATAAAGCTCAATGGGTAGCGTTGCGTGATGATGAGTATGCCCAATTAGGTGAAGCTCTGAACACAGGGAATATCCCCGTTTCTACCGAGTCTGTTGTTCAGGATCGCCCAACTACGATTGAGTTGAAACAAAACTATCCGAATCCGTTTAACCCATCAACTGTAATTGAGTATACACTTGCTCAAACTCAGGAAGTTACTCTTGAGGTGTTTGATGCGACCGGACGAAAAGTGGCTACCCTTGTTGACAATAACGTGCAACAATCCGGTACACACAATGTACGTTTCAATGCAAGCAACTTAAGCAGTGGTATTTACTTCTACCAACTCACTGCAGGAAATCAAATGTTGACAGGAAAGATGACACTTATCAAATAATTGTCTGATTTCTTCCGTTAGCATGATATGTTTATTGCCCCGATTATAATTCATAATCGGGGCTTTTTTTATATTATTGAATACATCACACAGCAGAAATAAATGTTCAGGAAGCACATGAAATTTTCCTTTTCAATTCTAAAGCCGGCTCTCTATTTAACCGCAATTTCCGCACTTTTTTTGTTATCCTGCAATGCTGAAAATGAACCAGTAAATGAGCATATCATCGTATCTGTTGATGATGATTACTCCCTTTATTTTCCGTATATCCAAACATTTTACTCAAATCATGAATTTGGTGCCCGGTACCCTGATAGTGAATTTAAAGGATATGAAGAGGCAATTGATTACCTGGTTACAAATCATTTAATGTTCGTTGATTTTTTTGAAAAAGAGATGCACCGTGATCCTGATCTGGAATATGAATTGGCAAGGATCATAAATGAAGATTTAGAGAATGTATATTTTGAGGAACAATACCTGTCTGACTATATCAACGAAACGTCAATCAATCGCTACTACCAGGGGATGCAGAAAGAGATTCAATTCAGCCAGATTGTTCTTCCTGTTCAGTCCCAGTCGGCTGAATCAAGACAAGAACTGGATGATGTCATAGAGGATATACTTGATGCGATTTCAGAGGGTGAAGATTTTAGCCGGTTAATGAACCTCTATTCCAGAGAAGACAGAATTGCAGGAACTCAAAGTGGAACCCGTGTACTTCGCGGTGATCGGGACAGAACAACGCCGTTGTTTTCTCAACTATATAACTTAAATGAAGGCGATGTAAAAGTTCTGGATACCGGTGCTTCGCTGCTTGTGGTTCATATTGACAGAGTTGACCGGATCGATGCACCACCGCTTGAAAATGTAAGAAATGATATACTTCGCAACCTAAGGAATATTCATTACAACGATATATATGTAGAATTTGAAAATGATAAAAACCGTATCGTAAATAAAGAAAATGCAGATTGGAATGAGGAGGCATTGGAGAAACTTACAACATGGTCTGCTCAGCCCGAGTTTTTTACTGAACAATATCAAACCGTGATACAAGATGAAATTTCAGCCGATCGGGATATTGAAATTCTTTCCTATAACAATTCAACGGTTTATCTCAGCGACTACCTTAGAATACTGGATACCATTCTGATTCCTCAGCGGTCAAGGGGAATGAACACCGAACAAATGAAAAACTTTTTAGTTGAAGCCGTTCAGAAAGACGCTATCGTAAAAAAAGCCCGTGAGATGGGACTTGATGAAAACATCTTAAATGCAAATCGTCAGAATCCGGCATTGAGGAGTCGCATAATTCAGATTTATGATCGTGAAATCATTGAATCACAAATTCCTGAAGCAACCGATGAACGTATTGCAGAATTTTATGAAACCAATCGTGACTCACTCTTTTGGGAACCCGCAAAGGTAAATCTCTTCGTGCATTTTTATGACACCAGGGATGAAGCCGAAGCCGCATGGTCACGATACCAAAACGGGGCAGAGTTTGAAAATCTTGAATCCGGCTATTCTGTACGAACTTTCATCATAAACAGAGAAGGCAATATTGAGTCTTTTATGAGAAGGGAAACCCCATACCTGGGCGAAGCAGCATTCAGTATTGATCAGGGTGAAGTAGATGGACCAGTTGAATTTACTCACGACCAACATGGACAACAGTTTGCAATCATAAAAAGCGCGAACAGAGAAGAGGAAAGAATTCTTGAAATTGCGGATGTTGAAAACCGCATTGACAGAATGTTCCGTGAATATCACAGAAAAGAAATTTTAAGCCAGGTTAAGGCTGATCTCTGGGATCGGTATCCGGTTACGATCTATAAAGATAACCTGCAGCGGAATATAGCTGAACTTTGAGATTATTCAGGTAAATATATTTCAAAAAAGGACAGATTTACATTTCAATTTCTCAATTGATTAACAAAGAAAAGAGCCCTATTTCTAAATCAACAATCAAGTTCTATGAAAAAAATAGTTACAATCTGCTTATTAAGTATAGTATTGCTGATCTGTTTACCAATGCTTGTCTATTCACAATCCGGTAAAACATTTATCAACCCGATCATACCGGGAGATCACCCTGATCCAACTCTTACCAAAATCGGGAATTATTTTTACTCATCCGGCTCTTCGTTTAATCCTACTCCAAAAATCTATCGCTCAACCGACCTTGTGCACTGGGAAGCCATCGCTCAGCCTGTAAAAGCATCCTGGTCTACCTATGGCGATCAGCCGGGCGGAGGTGCCTGGGGCGGCCATACAGTTTATCATCACGGAAAATACTGGCACTATTTCGGCCGTGGAGGAGGGAACATGTATTTTGTAACTGCAAATGCACCTACAGCCGGCTGGAGTGATCCGGTTGAACTCCAGCGTTTCGGAAATCTACCGCCATATGGTGTGGATAACTCAATATTTATAGATGAAGAAACCGGAAAGTGGTACCTGTTAACAAAAGCAGGGCACGAAAATAATCACATGATTGAGTTAGGAGAAAATGGTCAGCCGACAGGCGAATTTCTCGATCTTACCTGGTTGAATCCCGATGATGAAGGTCTTCCGTATGGATGGGCTGAGGGACCCGTAATGTGGAAACATAATGACTTTTATTACTACAGTTTCGCTGAACATCTGGTGGGTGAGCAGTACGTGATGCGTAGTGATACCTTAACCGATAATCCCGATGATTGGGAAATTATGAGTGGTAACATGTACTACGGCTCAAGGGGTACATTCGATCGTCCCAATCATATTTCACCGGCTGTAACTCTGGATGATGGTACAAGCTGGGCGATCGGCCACAGCTATCACACAAACAACAACTGGCAGGCCCAGGGAAGGCAAGGTCTGCTCCATGAAATTACGTACGAAGACGGCTGGCCCCGAATTGAATTTCCGCCTTCTCACGAAACAGACGCACCCAATCTGCCGAACATAAACAATATTCCATGGATGGTGCCGAAATCTGATATGTTCAATACGGCCAGGTTAAACCCTGCATGGTCCGTTTTAGGATATACTCCGGATGGAATGATCTCTTTATCTGACCGCGCAGGCTGGGTGAGACTTGAACCCCATAACAACTACACAAGTCTGATACAGAATGATGGCGAACATCAATACTCAGCTATCACACGTGTTGATTTTGAGCCCGATGCGGATTCCGATCAGGCCGGTTTATGGATCATCAACGGGCCACAGAATCTATCGGTCAGAGTATACAGCTCAGCCAATGCACAAGGCGATCCAATTCTTGGATTTCGTTTTGATGACACCGTTTATGAAGTGGAAAATACGGTGGGTTCTGCTGTATGGCTGAAATTGATCCGTAATGATCACACGGTATCGGGCTATTTCAGTGATGACGGGGATAGCTGGACCCAGATCGGTGAGGAGATCAATGCTATTGAGTTGGGACGTCATCAGAATGATTTCAATGATTTTACCGGCAATCAGCAAGGATTATTTGTAGAAGGAAAAGCGGCATTTTTCGATCTCTACGTATATCGTGATGCTTATACGGAAATTATGGGAAGAAAACCTGCAAACTACTCGGGTGCCCGTCCATCAGGCTCAGGTTCCTTCCTTGGCTCAATTAGTAATGGGGACTGGGCGATGTATGCCGGTGTTCAATTTGGTACATCTTCTCCATCGAACTCCGGTGTGGATTACCAGAAATCTGCAAGACAGATTAACCTCACAGCTTCCAGCAATGGCCACGGCGGTGTTGCTGAGGTTTGGCTTGGCGGCATCGAAAACGGTGAAATGATTGCTGAAGTTCAGATTGAAGATACCGGGAGCAACGCCAGCTATTCGACCTTCAGTGCGCCTACTGCAAGAGATATCACGGGCAGCCATGATGTGTATCTGCGCTTTACAGGATCTGATGGTGTTCCTGAACTTTTCAGATTGCAAAGCTTATCGTTTTCCACTGAGATAACTACTTCCAGTGAGAGTATAGCAGACGGAACGAATCCAAGAGAGTTCAGGCTTCAGCAGAATTATCCAAATCCTTTTAATCCTTCAACTGTCATTACATATCAATTACCGGCAGGTGATCAGGTTTCACTGAAAGTATTTGATATGCTTGGCCGTGAAGTGGCGACACTGGTTGACGGCATGGTTTCTTCCGGTGAACACAGGGTTACATTTGATGCATCAAATCTTACCAGCGGGATGTATATCTACCGCCTGCAGGCAGGGGAGAGAGTACAAACCAGGAAAATGATGCTCATCAAATAGAAGTGCTTCAATATGAATATGAAAAGCCCGACTGGCATTTGCCAGTCGGGCTTTTTTTATGTTCAATTTTATCTGTTTATATAGTAGAAAGAGTAGGTTATTTGATTAACGTCATCTTTTTAACATCTCTGTAATTTCCGGCTCGGATTTCATAAAAATAGATTCCGGTTGATAAATTTGACGCATCAAACCGTATGGTATGGCTTCCTGCCGTTTGCCGACTATTTACAAGTGTTTGAATTCGTCTGCCCGTTACATCATACACGTGCAGTGTAACATCGGTTGCAGCCGGAAGCGTGTATGAAATCGTAGTTGCCGGGTTAAACGGGTTTGGATAGTTGTTTTTTAAATCGAATTTTTGAGGTTGTGTATCGGTGATATCTTCAGTGCTGACGTTCAGTTCAACATTTGCTGTATCAACATAAGCTCTCAGCCATTCGAGGGCCGGCCGTTCCTCGCCGTTGTTTCGAACCAGGAATGCATCCTGATCTTGTCGCCACAATCCGGGTCTCCATCCCCAGAACGTAACACCTTCCACTGCAGGGTGCTCCCAGAAAGTTGGGAAAATGCGCTGCATATTTTCAAGTTGTACCTGATCAGATTGTGCTTCAGTACCACTCGGATATCCATCGATATCCATTTCTGTGGCTTGAATTGGTAAACCGGTCTCAGCCAGCAGATCCAGTACGGATGTCATTTGAGCACGAGTTCCCACAGTTGAGAATCCATGGGCCTGAACGCCAATCACATCAATTAAGTCCCGATCTATCAGGTCATCTATAATTTGTCTGTAATTTGCAGCGTTTTGGGTATTCCAGGTATGACTGCTTACGATATTATAATCATTGATCATTAGCTTACTGTTGGGGAATCGCTCTCGGGCCATTTCAAAAGCCGTAATGATCCAGTCATGTCCGGTTTCACCGGTTCCGCCCAAAGCTTCAATATAGTTGGCAGAACCGCTTTGTCCGTCTGGTAATTGGTGACCACAGCAGCCCTCATTGACCACTTCCACATATTCCATGTCTGGATATCGCTCAGCAACGGCATCATACCACTCTTCGATAGCTACAAGCTGCTCTTCTGTGCTCAGATCGTTAATCCAGCCAGGTTGTTGTCCACCCCAAGTTAGGATGTGAAATCGGTAGGGAAACCCATTGTCTCTGGCAAGATTATAGGAGGCATCAAGCGCTCCCCAATTATAATTGCCACGGGTTCCTTCTACGCTGCCCCATTTACCGGCATTTTCAGCCGTTACCTGGTTCCAGTAGTATTCGAAGTTTTCTGTTTGTGCAGGACTGTAGATGTTCCCCAGCCATTTCTCTTTACCCTGAGCGATCGGGTCCTGGGGTTCAACAGGCGAAATGGGAGGGATCGGTGAACCAGCTTCGCCATTATCCAGATTTTCTACAGTGTAGTAAAAATCGGAGAGGCCAAAGGCAATTTTATCAATTCTGAATCCGTCCTCGCTTGCACCAATTTGAAAGGTATAGGTTAGGTTTTCGGGATCATCTACAATAAACGTATCCGCAGGTGCACTTTGATAACCGTTTTTCGTGAAATTCACCCACTTCCAGACTTCAGACCCGAGGCCGCCCGCTTCTCTTACTACATCATCCGGCATATTAAAACCAGCAGCTGCAAGCCCGTTTATTGCCTGCCAGTCATCCGGATTATCAGGTGATTTCTCGCCAAATCCACGTGGAGTGAACCAGCTGTCATCGTCAAAGGATTGGGAGCCAACGTATACCCTTGCAAAAAGATCGTAATTTCCGGTATCAGGGAAGGTGATTTCGTAGGTAATGGTTCGGTTTTCCCCGGGAAATGTTCCGGAGCCGGATGTTTCGCTTATATCTGTTGTAATTTCAACATATGTGCTTCCATCATCGGCATCGGTATCTGTAATCCATTCGCTTCCCAATTCACCTGATTCGGCATCAAAAACCAATGGAATTCCAATAATCTTCGGATGGGTGATACTTACACTATCTAAATAGATAGTTTTTCCAATATTCTCTTCAAAACTGAAATGCATTGGAGCGCGGAGCGTATCGGCTCCGTTGGGTGCTGTAAAATTAAAACTAAACTCCTGCCATTCTGTAGTCAGCGATACATCATTGCTTCCTACCCGACCAAGTTCCATAAAGTTATTGTTAGGGTCGTGAACGGTGAAGTTTGCTGTGCCACCTGCTTCTGACGATTTTGCCCATAAAGATACGGTATACGTCAACCCTCCAATAACAGGAACGCCTTCGTTTACAGCGCCAAGACTATACTCTTCGGAACCTGTACTTTCAACGGTAACAGCCAGGGCCCGGTTTCCATCTTTAGTGACACTATCAACAATTGCGTAAGTGCCAGCTGCGCCATCATCCAGTACAAAGAATTGCCACCCTTCAACAGCGGCTGTATCCCCGGATGTGGTTACCTCAGACAGTTCGAAACTGCCATTCGTATTTACGATTACGTCCTGCTGGGCATAAATTTTTTCGGAGATACCGCTAATCGATACCAGCAACAATCCCAACACAAAACAAAGAGTGACTTTTGTAAATTTGTATCTATATATATGTTCCATTGAGCAATGATTTTTTGATTATGATGATTTTTATTATGATTTAAATAAAAGTTTCGAGAAGAGATAAAGATCATTTTTCCAAACATCGAAATCATGGTCGCCCGGTTCTTCATAATAGATATGGGGTACCTGATGTTCTTCTAAATACTCATGGGTACGCCTGCTTACATGGAGCAGATTATCATCAACTCCACAGGAAATCCATAGCAGGTTTAACTTCTCTTTTGCAGCATCCGGATTGGGAAGCAGCTCTTCAGGTTCTTTTGTGTTTGGTGCCGAAGAAAATCCACCCACCCATGCAAACATATCAAGATTGCCAAGACCAAAATTTAAAGATTGACCGCCTCCCATTGACAGCCCGGCCAGTGCACGATACTCACGATCCTGGATAACGGGGTAGGTTTCCTCAACAAAAGGAATGAGGTCGGTGAGCAGATCCTGTTCAAAGCGTGCAAATGCCTCTATTTTCTCTTGTTCGAAAGGATTCCCGATGGCGCGGTCATCTTCCATTGCTCGTCCGTTTGGCATCACTACAATCATAGGCTCCAGTTCGCCTTCGGCGTAAAGGTTGTCGAGAATAATCTGAGGTTTCGCGTTATTCAGCCACTCTTCTTCATCACCTCCAATACCATGCAGTAAATAGAGAACCGGATATTGCTGATTTTCGGAATATCCGGGGGGTGTGTAAATATTTGCTTTCCTTTTTGTTCCCACCGTTTCTGATTCATACTCCACGGTTTCAATTACGCCCCGCCCGATGTTGGCAGTTTCTACATCAAAACCTTCCGGTGCCTGTTCAATGGACTGCTGTGAATAAGCATAATCGCCAAACAGAAACAAAAGGATTATAAAAGTAAAAATAGATGTTAGGTTCACTTTATCTTTATTCATCATCTGGATTATTTATTTCATTTTAGTGTTTAAATACTGAAGCGGACAACAGTACCGGATATTTAAAGCTGAGATATTTCTTGCGAGAAAATTGGTGATGTTCTTCGGGTAAAACTAAGACAGTCTGCTATGGCGTAAACAGGGTGTTGTTCACCCTGAAATAGTCAAAATCCACATATCCGCCAGTATTTTCGGTTGCGTAGCTAAAGAGTGCAAAACGGTACCCCATAAAATGGGGCAGAGTGTAAGCCATATTCAGCAGTTCTCCCGCCGGGTTCCAGATATCGCCATCCAGGCTGTAAAAGAAAAATGCTTCGTCAATTCTGTCTTTAAAATTGAATGAAATTTTCAAATACACGTGATCCTCATCTATCAAAATTCGCTCCTTTTCATCATAAGAGTCCGAATCACCTTTAGCCATCACAAGATATTTTTGATCATCGTCCATGGCTATTCCAATAAACCCATAGTTTTCCTGGAGGGCACCGAGGCCTGCATAATCACCATTTTTCATGTTGCTGATATCTATTCGAACGGTGCCTGTACATTCGGGGCCAAAGGTTCGCTGAGTGAGAGTATTCTTAGTGTCAAGGAATCCTGAATCTACAGCACCGTTTGTAAGCCTGAGATAACCGGGCCGGTCGGTCAGTGACCAGTACTCTTCAACCGGGTTGTGATTCCACTGCCAGACCAGGGGAAGCCCGTTTAGAACTGAATCCATCGATCTGTTTTCATTTTCTTCAGCGGGCACAACAAACTCATCGGATGCCACAATCCCTGAAATCCCACGTACTTCCGTATCGATATCAAGATGCAACGGAGCGGTTCCGTTATCGCCAAACAGGGGCCACCCATCATTCCACCGAATAGGCACCAGATAAGGTGTTCGTCCGACTGCTCCGTTATCCTGAAACAAAAAAGCGTACCAATCACCTTCAGGGGTGTCGATTAAGCCACCCTGTGCTATTCCCTGATCCTGTAAGGCAATTTTTCCGTTATATTCTCCGAATAATGAGTCGGAGCGATAAATCAATTGGGTACGCATGCTTTCCTGCGGCCATGTGATGAGCGAGACATAGTACATGCCGTCAATTTTCTGAAGATGAGCACCTTCGGCGGGAACAATAAAATCATCCCCTGCAATTGCATCTGCTTCAGGTATTAATATCTGGTCCATACCATCTTCTTTGATGGCGGTGACATCGGCAGTGAGCTCTATGATTCTAATATCGCTCGTATCGTATATCAGGTAGGCACGCCCATTTTCAAAAAAGAGAGAGGGGTCATGATAAACCGTATCCATTGTATGTCTGTCCCATGAGCCAGATTCAATATCATCCGTTTGAAAGATGTAGGTTTTGTTTGTGGTATAGGAAAACGTGACCAGGTAAAAAGTTCCTTCATGGTATTTAAGACTGCTTGCCCAGGAACCGCGGCCATACGTATTTTCACCATTTAGCAGTTTAGAGGCATCATTTTCAGCTAAAATGTCATAAACGTAATTCACAATTTTCCAATTGACGAGGTCTGTGGATTTCATGATCGGAACACCCGGATTCATGTGCATTGTAGTGCTGCTCATGTAATAGGTATCATCAACACGAATAACGGAAGGGTCCGGTACATCCGCCCAGATTACAGGATTTTGAGGGGCTGATTCGTCAGTTTGTGCATAAATTTCCGGTTGAATAAATAGGGACGCGAGTAGAAAGGAGCATATACTCACTAATGAAATCTCATATACTTTGTTCGTATCTCTCATGGCCATAAAACAAGTGGATTTTAATGGTTCCTTTAGTTCTCTGTTTAAATCAAACCCTGCTCGAAAAAATGTTAAAAAAAGCGCTTCCGTTTTTATATAAAAAAATATTAGAATACCTTAGTGAAAGTGTATTAATAACACTTATTAAAAACAAAAAATATTCCACTAATTTTCGATATTTCTTAAAATAATTTTAGAGAATTGCACTCTTAATTCGATGAACAGATAGTTGGATTAACCGTACTCATAATCTTCTGAATGAATAACTTCCGAAACAAAGCGTGGATACAGTTCAGACCTCTAAAAAAACCTTACCTCAATACTTTTATAATCACTCGGGGTATTTATTAAAAACTGAAACGGGTTGATAGTAATTTATGCCCACAAAATTCAATGGTGAAAAATGAACATACCTGCTACAAACAAAGCCCTCACATTTTTTAAGATGTCCGGCACATTTATAATCTGTCTTCTGATTTCATTTTTGAATCAATCTCCCGCTCAGGCACAAAGTGAACAAAATGTTATTATTTATGCAGACAGTACTGCGCAAATCATTCGCGGTTTTGGTGCCGCAAACATCGTAGGATGGTGGCCGGATATGACGCCCGGGGATGTGGAAAACGCCTTTGGTATGGAAGATGGCCAGCTTGGGATGTCGATCCTTCGGATACGGATCTCGCCAGACGAGAATCAATGGGGAGATAATCTACCCACGGCACAAATGGCCTACGATATGGGCGTTAAAGTAATTGCATCCCCGTGGAGCCCGCCTGCGGAAATGAAAACAAACAACGAGTTGATAGGAGGGAGCCTTCGACCGGATGCCTATGCCGATTATGCGGATCATCTGAACCGTTTTGCAGATTTTATGGAAGAGAACGGGGTACCGCTTTACGGAATTTCGATCCAGAATGAGCCCGATATTCAGGTGAGTTATGAGTCCTGCGACTGGACACCCGAAGAGATGATTACATTTCTGCGTGATCACGGAGATTCGATCGGCCCCAGAATTATCGCGCCTGAATCCTTTCAGTTTCTAAGGGAGATGTCGGATCCTATTCTGAATGATTCCCTTGCTGCCGCACAAGTGGATATTCTGGGCGGCCACATTTATGGAGGCGGAAACTTCCGATATCCGCTTGCTGAGCAAAAAGGCAAAGAGATCTGGATGACAGAATATCTTCTTAACCTCGGAACGGGAAATACGGGCGCTGATCCATGGAGTTCCTACAGTGAAGAGGAAGTATGGGATGAAACCCTAACAATGCTCAGTTCCATGCAGCGATCTATGAGGAATAACTGGAACGCCTACATCTGGTGGTATCTGCAGAGATACTATTCGTTTATCGGTGATGGGGATGAGGGAACGGAAAATGGCGAAATCTTAAAAAGAGGATACGCCTTTGCACACTTCTCTCGCTTTGTTCGTCCGGGATATCATCGTGTACATGCGAGTGTTCCTTTTGATGTTGGATTTACTCAGTTTTCAGCCACTGCGTATAAAGATATGGATTCGTCTCAATTGGTCGTAATTGCGGTAAATGGTGAGAATTCCGACAGGGAGTACACGTTTACGTTCCAGGATTCGGCACCATCACAAATCAGGCAATTTCAAACCAGTTTAACTCAGAACCTGGAACAGCTTGAAAATCCCGATCTTGATCCGGATGGCAGATCCTTTACGGCCACCATACCGGCAAGATCGGTCACCACGTTTGTAGGAGATGAGGTTCAGGCTGTTTCAAATAAGATTGATGAAAACAGGAACCGGCCGAATTCCGTGCAGCTGCGGCAAAACTATCCCAACCCGTTTAACCCGTCCACGACGATTCATTATCGATTAACTGAAGCCGGAAACATAACGCTGAAAGTGTTTGATATGACGGGACGTGAAGTGGCTACATTAACAAACGGAATACAAACCGCAGGTGATCACCGGATCTCTTTTGATGCTACAAATCTATCCAGCGGCATTTATATCTATCGATTGCAGGCCGGTGACAGGGTGCTGACCCGAAAGATGACGCTGATAAAGTAGGAGGTGAAAATTTTTGGTTAAAAACACATCAGATCTGCAATGTCTCAAAAAGACTTTGCAGATCTTTTCTAAGCCTAATTGAACAACCTGGCAGAGTACGAAGCGCAGCGTAGTTCCTGCAAGAGTTGTGTATTTCGAGGCGAGGAACTCGATGCAGCCCTTACAAAACCAGTTGTAACTCTGCCAGCAGCTCTCCGTCAGCCGACGGATCGTGGTCTTGCAGGTCACAGTTAAAGTCCTGCGGGCTCTGCCAGGAACCTCTCTTCGTTCGTTACTCTTGCAGGTCCTTGAACTTATTTCACCAGCACCATCTGCCGGGTTTGGACGTCGTCTCCGGCCGTAAGGCGATAAACGTAAACGCCGCTGGAGAGACCAGAGGCATCGAATGTAGCCTGGTGGTGGCCTGACTGAACCGGGCCATCCATAAGAACGGCAACGCGACGGCCGAGCATATCAAATATTTCAAGGCGCACATCACTTTGAACCGGAAGCTGGTATCCGATTACCGTCACAGGGTTGAATGGATTGGGGTAGTTTTGGTCGAGCTGCACTTCTCGGGGCAGTTCCGTACCCGGCTCGATATCGATTGCAGTTTCACCATCCACGCTGATGGACGTTACCGCCATTTTGGAGCGCTGACCGCTCTCTTCATCCAGCCGCTCCCCGGTGTAGTAATACCGCCACAGAAGTTGTACGTACGCTTTGTTCTCAGCCTCTTGCGGCAGTGTCACCGGCCCGATCCATTCGCTGTGGCCCTCTTCATCGTTTCGTTCATATTCCACCGGATCACCATCTTCAGTCAGTAAATCCTGGAACTCACCCTCGTTTCCGATTCGGTACTGCAGCTGCAGGTTGTACACTCTTGAATTTGGGCGAATGGTGCTGCCCTGCCAGTGTACGGAGATGTTTTTCATCTCCTGCGTGTCAAGAGCCAGTATTGCCCCGCCGAGGGTGGTGCCGGGATAGCCGGGGTTTCCATCCTCGTTTCCGGTGTTGATGAACGCAAATCCGTCTTGACCCAGTCCGTTGATCCGGGTGCGTGAATCTAAATCGTACACGCCATCGGTAAAGCCTGCAACCTGTGCCGTCAGCTCCGGATCGCGCTCATCCATATACACAAACGCCATGTTGTCGGGATAACTTCCAGCCTCGGCATCGGCCGGCCACTCATCAAATTGATAGGAGCTGTCGCTCAGCCGGTGTGCAACAGGGAAGAGGTTGGCGTTGGGGTCTTCTTCAAACACGGCGGTTACCGATAGGGGAGATGTGAGATTATGGCTGAACTCCGTCAGGTGAGATTCGGCGTCGATCCCTTCCCAGTGGGAGAACCGATAGCCGGGCAGGGGCTCGGCTTTCAGCGTGACGGGAATCCCCTCAAAATAGGTTCCGGTCCACGGATACGGCTCCGGGCCGATCCCCGGCGTCTCCCCGCTGATGGCGATCGTGTTCACATGAACAAACCCTTCGGCGGGGTTCGAGATATCAACGGTTATGTCATGCTCGTTTTCAATTTCAAAAAAGTCGAACAGATGCTGGCGAGCGTAGCCCGGACGTTGTTCTGCGTAGTTAACCAGGTTAGCTTCAATCCGGCCTTCCCAATCGCTGAGTCCGCCCCAGGGCCTGCTCCACCGCTCGTGATGCTCTGCAATTTCAGGCTGAATTCGATCCGTCATCTCACGAATAACACGAACGATCCAGTCTGTTCTGAATCCGCTGTTTAACTGATCCAGATACCGCGTGATGAAATCATTCCGGAATCTCTCATTCTCCAGCAAAGATCGAAATATAAATGTTGACCAGGATGGGTTTGGCCATGAATCCCCGTCGGGGTAGGCGGCAAATTCCAGGGTATTATGATGGGCGCCTTCGCCGAAGCGGCTGAATCCAAAATCGGTATCAAATAACAGCCATCGCCATCTTCCGTCGAGCTGACCGGGTGCATCCGGATTGTAACTGTCCGTTCGATATCGCCAGTAGTCGATGTTATTGCCGGGCCAGTCGGTATTCCCAACAAAGATCTGTGCAATTTGATAATCGATAAAGTTATCTGTATCCATCCGGGTTTGAATATCTTCGTAGTGATGGTCTTGGGCTATATCATTCTCTTCCATGTAATTCCACATCTGCGTATAGTGAAGATCATCGCCTTCCTTAATGGTAGAACTGCCGCTGAGCAGGTCGATGTTTTCTGGATCAGCACCGTGAACCCGCTCCAGGTAATGTTTATCATATCGCTCTCTCATGCTCAGAATTCCCCAGTATTCACCGTTAATAAACACGATGTACGGCTGATACGCCTGCGTATCGAAATTCATGTGACCCACCATATTCTGAATCATTGGGTCGCGGATCATCATATTATCCCAGTCGTTTCCACTGTTGCGCAAAATCAGCCGGTTGTACTCGTTGTAGGGGTTGTCGGGGATCATTTGATGATAAAACCGATTATCTCCATACTGATTGCGGGCATAGAGGCGGAATGATTTTATCGGGAATGACCGGCTTGATCCGCCATGCAGCCGAACACCCAAATCCTGGTTGAAAACACGCTCTGTTACACCAGGTTCAAATATCTCCATCGAAGCGGGGCGCTCCCACTCGATTCCACGCTGGTTATAGTTGGCCACCGCATGATGACTATTGTACATCGGGTTCACATCGTCATAAATTTTACCCGGCACATACATTCCCGTTTCATAATCGAACAGGTAATCCTCCTGGATGGATAGAGAGATCACCGGCAGGGTGTAACGTTCTTCGGGTTGATCGGTTACAAAGTAGGTGTGAGTATCCGGTTTCGGTGAGGAATAGCCATTCTTTACCGCGACAGCACGAACAGCCGTACCTTTGAAGATCGGGTCATCAGGAAAATAATAGGGATGTTCATTTGATTCATATGTAGTTTGTTTACGGCTTAGATAATTCGGCTCATCGGATCTGTCATCAATTGTTAAAGTTGAGCCGGGTTCATATATCAGGGTTTCGTAACTGCGTTCTTGCAAATCGCCGGAGGGCCGGTAACGATCCATGTAGGAATAGGTTTGACCGCCCACTTTTTCAGGATCCGGCTCCGACCCGTCCAGTGTATAATAGATAGTTACATCCGGGTCGGGGTGGGAGAGGGTGAGTTCAAAAGGTGTATCATAAAAACCGCCGGTGTGCGAAAATTCAATAGGGTCGAGAATATCCCGGTAGCCGTCATCTCCGTTGGGTTCGCCCGGGGTGGGGTGGTCATAGAAATACCAGTCACCGGTGCCGTCGGGGTAGCGGCCCAGGCTGATGTCAGTGGGGATTTCAGTGGGTTCCAGTTCATCGATCCGCTCGCCATTTGGTGTGGTCAGCAGTACCTCTTCACCGGCTGAAGCGATACTGAAATTTGTATGTAACTCATCTTCTGGATCACTGCGATCTTTTCCGGATGCCCAAACCAGCAGAAACTCCCCCGGCTGGATTGTCAAATCTGGAAATTCCCATCGGAACGGGCGGTCATAATCATCAGACAAGCCAAAACCTTCCAGGTTCAGCGGCTGGTCCCCGGCGTAGTAGAGTTCGATCCAATCTTCGTTATCGCCATCTTCATCAGTAATGCCCCACCCGTTGGAGGCGAGAATTTCATTCAGAAAGAGTTGCTGGGCTGAAACCTGACCGGGTTCCAGAAAAATTGAGGCCACGAACAGGAAAGAGAGGCAGAGTAGCGTTTTATAAATTGCACCGGCAGAGATCTTCATGAAAAATCGTTCATTACATTTGCCCAAAGCATAGGAAACTTTTATTCAATTTGTAAACCCGGTTTGAGGATAGGATATCGATCATTCAATTTCTTTCCTGTTTATATCCAACAAACAGATGAGTCGCTAATTAATTTACAGTTACATTATCAATAACTCACTTCAAACTCACGGCTCCATGCGGGTTCTTCTGCCTCAGTATCCATTTCAAAATATTCAACAAGAAACCGACCGGGATCAAATCGAATTCTGAGATCGGAACTTTTACCCGACTCAAGTGCGACAAACTGCTGAGTATGATCAGAATAATTATATTGCCTTACCTCCCAATTAATGGGCGACATAACATCATAAGCCCACATCCCTTCCGTAGAAATGGGTGTTCCTTCGAGTGTTGAAATCTTTACTCGCAGTGATGTACCTTCAGCCAGGTCGGCAGCCAGGCTGATAAAGTAACTGGTATTAGTGGAGGCTTTATACTCTGAACGGTTTGGATCGAGTATGTTCTCTCCATGGCGGCCTTCGGGTGGGTAGTCAATCAGCCTTTTAGTAACTTCAAAAGGTGTTTTTTTTACAAAACTTTCAATGATATGCTTGAAATCCGGGATCTCAGTTTCACTTCCGATATCAGAATACCTCTGTTCAAGATTCTTTCGAATCGTTTCAGCATTAAGGTATAATGCGTGATTGATCAACTGCGAACCTACCGAGTGATCGTTCAACTCTCCGTCTTCTTTCAGGTCATTGATCATGCCAGATAACAATTCCGAAAGCTCAGCCTCCGTCCGGTAACCCTGCAATATCGAAGAGATGGCTAAAAGAATATCATCGCCTTCTTTCGCCGAAGCAATATTCAATTTTTCAGATGGCGAGATACCGTTATTTTCAATATGGAAAATCGATAAAATTTCCGATTGAGCCTGTTTTTTTGCCGCAGCAAATTCAACTCCCTGAGAAATCAGGTATTCAATTCGGGGTTTCTCCAAATGTGACATTACATTGACATTGATCCCTGAATCTTCACTTACATCGGCAAGTGCCTGTAGGGAAATTTGTGATGACGACTGTTTCCCAAGAATCTCATTAAAGTAGAAACCGTCAGCCCGAAACGTCACATAAGGTGATTCCAGTTCAATATTTTCAATCCGGAATTCACCCTGGTGATTATCAATCTGCGTATTAAATGTTCTTCCGGTTTGTGACAGATCTGATGAACGGAGTTCAAACACCATCACATTGCTGCCGCTGATAAACGGTCCTTTTTGCACAACTCCTGTAATAGATTCTTTGTGAATTGATTCAAGCTCTTCTCCCTCATCTGATGGATCTAATGTACGATCTGAACAACCGGAGATAATGATGAAGAAAACACCAGCGAATAAGAATGCGAATCTGTAAATATTCATCTCGAACCTATATTTACTTAAAATAAACAGCCCTGATTTTTTTGGTTTGCTATTTCTGCATAATCCAAGGTTATGGTACTACACACTTAAATCCTGTTATACCTATCGGGAAGAGACCGGAGAAGCAAAAATCTCATCCGAATGATATACTCGACGATTCAATGAACAGCTAAACGAACGACAAATGACAAATCCTGAATAAAAAGTGGAATCAAATGCAATATATTACCTAAATAATAAACTGTTAACAAATAATCAAAACTGTTTTTGAAAAAGGAGATCATTGGAATACTTTCGATAAAACCAGGCAGAGTACGAAGCGCAGCGTAGTTCCTGCAAGAGTTGTGTGTTTGGAGATGAGGAATTCGAATTTAAGTTTCTTGAACCGCTGGCGATTCTGCCAGGAACCTCACTTCGTTCGGTGCTCCGGCAGGTACTGTAATCTAACTTCAGGCCCAAAATCGAAATGGTCTATAGGCCATTGACCAACTCTTCTAACTATTCCTCAACTGGAGATTGATATCAAAACTGCCGGTTAGTATATCATCCTCTTCATGGAGCGATATAATTCGTTCCGGTTCTGCTTCACGTGCCCATGGATCAACTTCTATATATTCATCTCCCTCAAAATAGAGTTGTGTCACCAGATCCATGTGATTTTCCGCTTTTACCATAAAATGGATATGCCGGGGTCTGAATTGCCCGCCATTTAAATATCGTCCGGGAAGAATGCTCATAAATTCATATTCTCCCTGCTCATTGGTCAGGATTCGGCCCCTGTACTTGAACTCTTCGCTTTCGTTATCATACTCTCCGTCATGATCCGCCTGCCATACATCCACAAGTGCGTCTGCCAGGGGAGAGCCGCATTCTGCGCCACCCATAACTTTTCCGCTTATAACAACAGGCGTTCCCTCTTCACTTAATACATTCAGGGCCTCTCTGAACGGAGCCTCCGCACGATAAAAAGGCCCCAAAATATCCTCACCGGTCTGACAGTGGATATGATCGCCGCCACTACTGGTATTACTTTTGCACCCCGCAATTGTGGTAAACGGTAATCCGGCAAGGGCGATGGATGTTGTGCGTATGAAGGTTTTTCTTTTCATATGTAATTTTGATTAATAAATCCGAACGGGTGACCAACTGGGGTTAGTCCCTTTTGAAAGAAAGGACCAGCTACTCCCATCAGATTTTACTTTATAAATCCCATATTCTTCGGGAAGTGTTTCCATGTTATAACCACACTCAATCATGATATTATCTCCATCAGGACTCCAACTTAAAGAAGTACAGCCATCTACAGTGATGTGATCGGGATTTAGTTTTTCAACCCTTTTCCAGCAATATCTACTACGTATAAGTCATGAACATATAATCTTACATAATGATGAAACGCGATTCTGTTACCATCCGGAGAAACTGCCAAAGCCGTTGGTAAATATTCCGAAGTTAATTCTTGCTGATCTTCTCCATTAGCATTCATAATAGTAATGCTTTTCTCATTCGCCCAATCCCCACCGGTCCATACAATTTCATTACTACCTGGAACCCAGGATGGAAACCTTCCGTTTTTTTCCTTCGCTGTAAGTTCTCTAAGATTTGAACCATCGGCATTTATTACATTAATTACACCCATATTCGACGTTGAATCGTCTGATTGAACGATAGTTGTAAATGAAATCCTCGACCCATCTGGCGACCAACTCAAATCCCATACAGGTTTATCCGTTATCCGCTCCTGACTATCTCCATTATCTTTTAAAATGTAAATTCCTAAGTCAGTAGACACAGCTATCTTGCTCCCATTTGGTGACCAGGCAAATTTATTGGCATATTCATTACCTGAAAAATTTGTCACTTGACTTAATTCTTTCCCATCCGGTGTGATTGTATATAAGTTGGTTTTCCAATTTTGGTGTGATTTGTACAGAATTCTTTTCCCGTCAGGAGACCAAACCGGATTTTCGGACCCATAATATGACTCTTCATCTACATCGGAAGGCCTTTGGGTAAGCTGTATTTTATTGCTCCCATCCGTGTTCATCAGGTAAATATCTTTGACGTTGTTTGATGAATTTCTAATATCAAAAGCAATTTTGTACTCCCCTTTATCTTTTGATTGAAAGGGATTATCGCATCCTGAAAAAATGAGTAGTAAAGGCAAGATGAATATTCCTGATGCTTTTTTTATAGTATCCAGTTTCATAAGAATCCCCCTTATATTTGATCAGATAAGGTTTTAAAGGTTATTTATCCTAAGAAAAGAGTGTTGGTACTCACTGAATATTTACTTCTCTCACTCACTCATTCACACTCTCCATTCCTTTTTTGGAAGAATTACGGCTGTTCATCGTTAAAGCCTTTTTAAATAACTAAAAAAGGAAAAAGAAGCAATTACCTGAAATATTGCCATATAACAGTACGTGTTTTTAGTTCCGGTTTGATAAAGCTTTTTATTTGATGGGTACGGGAGCCCAGGCAACAGTTCCATTTATAGTAGGACAATATCAAACAGAGATTCATCTTATTCGTCTTGTGCATTTTCCATGGTAGAAAAACAGGTGTATTGCATTACTATTAGTGTTTCAAAGTCCGGCGGCGACACTTCCAGAAGCTCATGTCGTTCGTACTCTGGTAGGTCTAAAGTCCGCGGACTCTGCCAGGAACCTCTCTTCCGTTCGGCACTCTGGCAGGTCCTTTAAACCTATTTCACCAACACC